>JAZOBV010000118.1:0-29737 GCA_045596145.1 Candidatus Pelethomonas sp. | reverse complement strand
ATGGATTTTGCTGCGCGCAGAGCATCGCGGCGATGAATGATGGTAACCTTTCGGGCAAATTTTGTGAGATAAATTGCCTCTTCCACAGCGGAGTCACCGCCACCGACAACGTAAACCTCGAGATCTTCAAAAAAGGCCGCATCACAGGTCGCGCAGAAAGAAATGCCTCTTCCGACAAATTCCTCTTCATTTTTGCAGCCGATCGGACGGGGAGAGGCACCCGTTGCAATGATGATTGCCTTTGCCTCATACTCGCCCTTGCTGCCCACGAGCTTTTTGACTGGGCCGGCAAGTGCAACACTGTTGATCGTATCGCTGACACGCTCCACACCGAAATGGCTGCACTGCTCACTCATGCGGGCAATCAGGCTGGGACCGGAATCGCCCTCAACCTGTCCGGGGTAATTTTCGATTTCGTTGGTGGTCGCAATCTGGCCACCGTCCTGTCCCTTCTCGATAATAAGGGTGCTCAGTCTGCCGCGGCCAGCATAAAGACCCGCCGCAAGACCTGCAGGACCTGCGCCCAGAATGATCACATCATAGATTTTACTCATAACTTTCATCACTCCTATTTTTAGTGAATTTCATACGACGCAAACTGCGCCGTATGAAATTCTGTTTTTCCTTCTTAAACCTCAAAAATGGTCTGCTCCTCAATCTCGACAGTCAAGGCCTCCAGTGCGCGGGAGACCAGTTTTTTGCGAAGTTCATACTCTTCCTCAGCCGTGAGAGCTGGGTTGCCGAGAGGATGAGGAATCGCAATTGTGGGAACGATACGGTTTGCACCAACCGTCATGGAGATAGGGGTAACCGTACACATATGCACGACAGGAATGCCCGTGCGTTCGATTTCTTTCACCATCGTTGCGCCGCAACGAGTGCAGGTACCTCACGTACTGGTCATGATAACGGCATGAACACCGGCATTGAGCAGCTTCTGAGCATACTCTGCAGCAAAGGCCTTAGCGGAAGCAACGGCAGTACCGTTACCGACAGTGGTGTAGAAGAAGTCATGCAGCTTGCCGATCTTGCCTTCCTTCTCCATGTCGCGCAGAACGTCGACAGGCAGGACGCGGTCGGAGTCAGCGTTAGCATAGGCGGGGTCATAACCGCCGTGAGCGGTCTCATAAGTCTCAGCAGTCAGGTTCTCAACACCGGCAATGTTGTACTCGCCGTAGTGAGAAGCGGAGGAGGACTCGATGTGGTCGGGATTGCCCTTGGGGACAATACCGCCGGAGGTGCACAGAGCGATGGTAGCCTTGCTCAGATCCTTGATAGCGGCGCCGGGAGCGACACGGTCGAAGGAGGGCATGGGATACTCGGTGGTGAAGGGCTTGCCGTTCAGCTTGGCGACCAGCATATCAACTGCACGCTCAGCACCGACCTTCTTCTCGAAGAAGTTGCGGCGGATGCCGTTGGGCATGTAGCCTTCCTCGCAGGAAGCGCCCAGCTTCTCGCCCTTCATGATCTTCAGGGACAGAGCAGCCATGCCGGGAGCGGCCTTACGCATACCGGCAGCGCTGTTGCTGGTAGCGAAGATCAGGATCTTGTTCTTCAGGTCTGCGCCGGGGTCCTCCTCGTACATACCGGTCAGAACGGGGATGCCCAGCTCCTCCTGAACAGCGTTGGCGATGGTAGCGCAAGCGTAACCATAACGACCAGCGTTGAAAGCGGGGCCAGCCAGGAAAAAGTCGGGCTTCTCAGCCTTCAGCCACTCCATGACCTGAGCCTTGGCATCAGCCTCATGCTCTGCGAAGTAGGAGTCACCGCAGACGATGGTCTTGACGATCTCAGCCTCGCCGTTCCAAGCGGTGTTGAAAGCAGCACCGGGGCCGACCGGACCCTCACGCAGCTCGGGAGCGACGTGAGCCATCTCCTCGCCACCGATCTGGGCGAAGAACTGGTTAATATAGTGAACAACCTTAAAACTCATGATTGTGTTTCCTCCTTTCCTTGATTATCGGGCGCTCAGACGGTTGAAGCCCATCTCGTTGGTAGCGCCGGTGATGACCTGCAGCTCGGCCTCGATGGTGCCGTCAGGACGCAGGGAGCCAGCGTGACCGCCGGCGATGACATCGACATAGTCGAGCATACCGATGACCTTATCCATCTTGGGCAGGATAATGACCTCGTTGGCGTTACCGCCGGTGACGACGGCGTCAGCCAGAGGATCGGAGTCAGCCAGAGACTGGGACTTACCATCCTGACCGGCGTACTCGTCGGTGATGATGGTGGTCTTAACACCCTGCAGCTCGATCTTCTTGGTGTTCATGATCAGGTCGGTATCGGGGTTGCCGAAGCCTTCCTGAGAAACGATGGCACCGTCCAGATCCAGCAGGCGGCAGAGCTTTGCGCTCCAGTCGGAGGAACGCTGCTTGTCAGCCAGGTAGACGTTCTCGTTGGTGATGATGTTGCAGACGTAGTTGATGGTCTTGCCGTGCTGAGCGAACAGAGCCTTAACAACGGGGTTGTTCAGGTGATGATAGGTGGTGTTCTTGTCGCAGGCAGAGACGCAGTTACCGGAGATGATGGCACCGTCCATGGTCTCGGTGGGGTTGATGATGGTGGTCAGGGTGCGCTTAGCGTCAACACCGTAAACATAGGTGTCGTGCAGCAGACCCTGAGTCTGCAGCATGTGGACATAAGCCACGCGGGGCAGGTTGGGATACTTCTCGATACCTTCCTTGATGCCCAGGGTCTCGAACTCCTGAGTCTCATCGGGGGTAACAGTGCGGCCCAGCTCACCGATGAAGGTGGCGGCGCGCAGACCAGCCAGACGAACAGCACGCTCGTAGTTGTGCTTGTGATCCTCGTAACCCTCGACAGGCTCAGCAACAACAACGAAGTTGTTCAGCTTGCTGAAGGGAGTATACTCGGCACCGGGGCCGGTCATGTCGATGATGCCTTCCTGGAAACCGACGATCTTACCGGCGGTGACAACAGCCATGCCGCGCAGGACATGAGTCTTACCGGAGCCGACAGTGTCGACCTTGTTGATGACGCCGGGGAACACACCGCCGGGACCCTCGACCTTAACGCGGGGCTCGATGACGTCCTTAACGGGGGTGATACGGACGCTCTCACCGGGCTTGGCAACGTCAAAGCTGAAGTCCTTGACCCAAGCCTTAACGTCATCGTCTTCGAACATGAAGGCCTTGACGGCTTCGGGGTCGACATACAGGGTGTTGTTCTCTACCTTGCATTCCTTTGAAATCTGGATATCGTTAATCTGGATAAATCCCAGTTCCAATTTCAAAGTGAACACCTCCTTCTTAAAATTATACTTTTTTATTACTAAGACCCGCCTCAGCGTCAAAGTTGATCGCGCCGGAGAGCAGGGTATAGTCAATGAGTTGGAAATCCTTCAGGATCCGCTCGTTCAGCTCCCAGCCAATGGGGGTGAACTTGTCACACACCGCGATGGCGTTGGAGATGATCTCGGATTCCTGCATGTCGAACCCGTGGGGTTCGACAGAAACGACCACGGATTTATAGGGCGTTTCATTGGGCTTGACGCTGCCTGCCAAAGGATGGGTGTACAGCGTGTGCCCGGCATAGACCTTGTCGCGCACCAGAACCAGCATTTCACGATAGTTCATTTTATCGTGATATTCGATGGTGCCGAGGATCTTGCCTTCCATACAGGCGACGACCAGCGGGTTATTTGTAAGGATCAGATAGTCGCGGGGGTTTCCGATGCTCGCCATAGATGCCTCCTGTGGGATGTGGTATCAGAACTTTGACAAAAAGAGCAAGGCAATACATACAAAAATATGATTGCCTTGCTCTGTTTCATAACCTGAGAGATTCCCCGGTGAACGGGTTGCTCCGTCGGCGCTTTTCGCTTTCCAGAGTGTTGTCAGCTTCCGGTCCTTGTAGCCTGAGATCTTCGCCGCGGGATTGGCTGCCCCGCTGCTTATTCCTTCGGCCCCGCGCTTGCCGCGGGTCTCCCGAAAACGTCATCCAACTTTTATTCACTTGCAGGTCAGATAAGCAAGTCATCTGATGGTAACAGTCTACGTCATTTTTGCGCAGAACACAAGCGAAAATGTGTCGATATCTGGAATTGCAATCAGAGGGTATTTATTGAAGAAATCTATAAATGGGCAAACTGCTATTGCTTCGATGATGGAAGGTTATAGGCGCTTGCCACGTAGTCAAAAAATGCCTGCGCAATGGGGGAGAGAATGCTGTTTTTGTGGCGAACAAGGTAGAGCTTGCGGCGGAGATTGATACTGTCGAAATTAAAGGCAAGGATCTTCTTGAACTGGCAGTAATCCTCACAGGCGCTCTTGGAGATGATGGCGATGCCCAGCCCCTCGCTGACCATCTGCTTGATGGATTCAGTGGAGCGGACCTCCACGGCGGTGTTGATATCCCGCAGATTGACACCCATCTCCTTTAAAAACGCTTCCGTTTCCAGACGGGTGCCGCTGCCCGCCTCGCGGTTGATGAAGGTTTCGCGGGTGAGCTGGCGGATGGGGAAGCCGGTGGAAAGGTATGCCTGATACTGAGGGGTATTGGGGGTGATGATGACCAGACGGTCTTCGGTCAGCTCTTGATAGACGCACTTGGGGAGGTTGATGATCGTTCCAGTGAAGCCAATCTCCGCCTTGCGTGAGGAGATCTGCTCGGCGACCTCGCTACTGTCCAGAATCTGCAGATTGAAGTTGATATCCGGATAGGACGCGCGGAAGCTCTGGATCAGCTTGGGTAGATAGTATTGGCCGGGGATCGTGGAGGCGGCAATGGTGATAGTGCCGCGCATCTCCTTGGAAAAAGCTTTGATCGCCTGCACCGCGCCGGAACGAAGGCGCAGGATCTCACGGGCATACTCATAGAGCAGATTCCCGGCATCGGAGGGGTAGATCTCCTTGGTGGTACGCACCAGCAGCTTGATACCCAGCTTGCGCTCCAGTGATGCCACATGGGCACTTACCGTAGGCTGGGTCAGATAAAGTGCTTCGGCGGCACGGGAAAAGCTCCCCTTTTCCACAACACTCGCAAAAGCTTCCAGTTCTTTCATATCAATATCCATGGGGAAGCCTCCTTTCGGACAGCAAAATAAAAAAATGAAAAATACCGGCAGCACAGATCACTGCGCTGCCGGGGTATGGCGGGAATATGTGGGAATCGAACCCACCTAAGAGGCTACTAACCCCTATCACTGGTTTTGAAGACCAGGGGGCACACCAGCACCCATCTACTCCCGTATAACAGCGCAATTATAGCACCTTGCCTTGCAATAGGCAACAGAAAATAAATGAAATAGATTTTTTCTATACCTTGGAGTTATAGATCGGGTCTGGGTTGTTCCAGACCCGATGTTTGGCAATAAATAAGACTTATAGATATCTTAGAAACCGTATCCCAGACGGCGGATATCCCCATCCTTTTTGAGAATCTTGTTTTTGTCGTAATACTCAAGGATGGCGAGGGCGTACTTGCGGGAAGTGTTCAGCATGTCGCGGAATTCTGCCAGAGTCAGTTCCTCGTGCTCCGCGAAATGAGCCTTCGTTTTTTCGCAGATATCCGCGTAGACGGGATAGTGGATGCAGAGCTGAGGGGTCAGCAGCACCAGATCGCCGCCGGTGACCATGCTCTCCACCACCTGCTTGCAGTCGTTTTGCTCATTGGGGGGGAAGGTGGAATACACATCATCCAGATTGGGGACCTCAAGACCTGCCTTGCGGTAGACCTGAAGGATCTTCTCGCGGGTAGCGCTCTGCCGCTTGGTAAGACGGACGGTGAAGTCCGCCATGGCGTAGCGGTCGGCTACGGATTTGATCTTGCCCTCGCGGGCAAGGGCGGCAAGAATGGCGTCAGCCACAGACTGGTCGGTATTTTTCAAGAGCTTCTGGCGCAGCTCGGCGACCTTCATGCCGCCGTGGAGGGGATTGAGCTTGTGGTACTGCTCCAGAAGGGAGCGGCAGCTCTCCCAAAGCTTATCGAAAACGGCCGCGGCAAGGTAGCGGCCGGGCAGGGGCTCCAGCAGCTTGCCCTGCGCGCAGAGGGTGGAGAGCGCGTCAGTCAGCTCATCCTGCTCCATACCCAGCTGAGCGGCCAGCTTGTCCAGTGCGGGCAGGGCGTGACCGTGCTCGGCAATGGTCTGGATCAGCCTATCGTCACCGGAGCCGCTCTCCTTAATGGAGAGGATCTCCAGCGCGCGCTTGTCGCCCTTCTTGTGCTTTAAGGGGCGGTCGTCAAGGATCACGCCGCCGCCGATGGTCTCCAACGGGGAGTAGAAGCGCACCACAAAGCGGTCGCCGCATTTTGCGGCGATCTCCTCGCTCAGACGGAGCTGGGCATAGCAGCTCTCACCGGGGTTCAGAGCATCACGGTCCAGAAGGACGACCTTGGCAAGGCGCACGGTGGAGCCGTGGTAGAGGTGAACCTGAGAGCCGTGCAGGATGGTGCGCTGGGAGTTTTTGAGGTTTTGCAGACGCACATCCAGCATGAGGGAGGTGCGCACAGAGCCGGGCTTTGCGATCACATTGCCTCGGCTGAGGTCGGATTTTTTGAGACCGGCAAGGTTTACTGCCACACGCTGACCGGCATAAGCGGTGTCCACATCCTTGCCGTGAACCTGCAGGTTGCGGATACGGGCCTCCACCTCGCCGGGGAGGATGGCTGCCATATCGCCCTCGCGCATGGCACCCTCGATCAAAGTGCCGGTAACGACGGTGCCGAAACCGTCCACGGAAAAGACACGGTCAATGGGAAGGCGGAAGGGAGTGCGCAGGTTTTTGGTGGAGGCAAGGCGCACCAGCTCCTTGAGGTGGTCACGAAGCTCGCTGATGCCCTCGCCCGTATGGGCGGAGACGGAGAGGACAGGCTTGCCTTCGAGGAAAGTGCCTTCGACCTGCCGGGCGACATCGTCGCGGATCATCTCCACCCAGTCGGGGTCCACCATGTCGCACTTGGTGATGACCACCAGACCGTCATGGATGCCGAGAAGGGAGAGAATGCCCAGATGCTCGATGGTCTGAGGCATAAAGCCCTCATCGGCGGCGACCACCAGCATGGCAAGGTCGATGCCGCCGGCACCGGCGAGCATGTTTTTGATAAATTTTTCGTGACCGGGAACGTCAACGATGCCCGCCTGTGTTCCATCATCAAAGTCCAAATGGGCAAAGCCAAGCTCGATGGTGATACCGCGCTTTTTTTCCTCCTGCAGGCGGTCGGTCTCAATGCCGGTGAGGGCGCGGATCAAAGCGGTTTTACCGTGGTCAACGTGACCGGCGGTGCCGATGATAACATGCTTCATAGGACGACCTCCGCAACCGTATCGGTGATAAAGTCAAAGTCGCGCTCCATGAGGGTGCGGGTGTCCAGCAGGTATCGGTCATGGCTGATGCGGCCGATGATGGGGCGCTCTCTGCGGCGCAGACGCGCCTCCAGCTGCTCCAGAGAAAGGGGACCGGGATGAATGGACACTGCAAAGGTGGGGAGAAGCTGGGTGGGGACGCTGCCGCCGCCCACCTGATCCTCTGTGGGGACGACCTCGGCGGTGATGCCGCGTTTGAGAAGCTTATCGCACAGCAGCGTGGCTTTTTCGTGAAGTGCGGTGGAGGTGGCTGCCAGCATGGAGAGGGTGGGGATCTCCCGCAGAGCAAGAGCATCGTCCGTATAGGCAAACAGTGTTTCCCGCAGGGCAGCGAGGGTCATTTTGTCCACACGCATGGCACGGGCGAGAGGATGCTGCTTCAAAAGCTGGATGTATTCTTTCCTTCCGATGATAATGCCCGCCTGGGGACCGCCCAGCAGCTTATCACCACTGAAGGAGATGATATCCACGCCCGCACGGACGCTCTGCTGCACGGTGGGCTCGCCGTGGATGCCAAACTGCTCCAGATCCACCAGAGAGCCGCTGCCCAGATCCTCAATGACAGGGAGATTGTGCTTGCGGCCCAGCTCCACCAGCTCGGCGAGGGGGACGCTTTCGGAAAAGCCGACGATCTTATAGTTGCTGGTATGTACCTTCAGAAGAGCACGAGTGTCCTCAGTGATAGCGCGCTCATAATCCCGGAGATGGGTCTTGTTGGTGGCACCGACCTCGCGGAGGGTACAGCCGCACTGCACCATGATCTCGGGAATGCGGAAGGAACCGCCGATCTCCACCAGCTCGCCGCGGGAGGTGATGACCTCGCCACCCTTGCCCAGCGCGGAGAGGATGATCAGAACGGCGGCGGCATTGTTATTGACCACCATGGCGGCTTCCGCACCAGTGACGGCGCAGACAATATCTTCAATATGGCTGTGGCGGGAACCGCGGCAGCCGTTTTCAATGTCATATTCCAGTGTGGAGTAGCCCTGAGCCACGGCGGTGACAGCGTCTACAGCCCGCCGGGACAGGCAAGCTCTGCCGAGGTTGGTATGCAGCACGACGCCGGTGCCGTTGATGACACCGCGCAGGCTGGGCAGCGCGTCGTTATGGGCGCGGCGGCAGATGGCGGCGGCGAGAGCATCGGTTTCGGGAAGAGTGGTGACACTGCCGGAAAGAATGGCGCGGCGCAGCTCGTCCAGCTCGGCGCGGACCGCCTCGCGGACAACAGCGGCGGTCAGCTCAGAGGAGAGCGCGAGAAGATCCTCGCGGGCCAGCAGCTCGTCCACCTTCGGTATATGACGCAGGATGTCTTTGAGTTCCATGAAAGTGCTCCTGTCAATAAAAGTTATTTTATCGAAAATTCTGATAATCTCAGTTTATACGAATTTACTATAAATGTCCAGAGGAAAATTGATAACTGCAAGTATGAATTTGGCGGAAGTGGTCATCCTAACGGCGAAAAGGAGTGATGCACTATGGCGCAGGAGCATACAAGCGCACTGCACAATACCAGTGAGATCGGAAGGCTGCGCACGGTGATGCTGCACCGTCCGGGCAGAGAACTTGAAAATCTGATGCCGGAATATCTGGAGCGGCTGCTGTTTGACGATATCCCCTATCTGAAGGTGGCTCGGGAGGAGCATGACGCGTTTGCTGAGTGCCTTCGGGATAACGGCGTGGAGGTCCTGTACCTTGCGGATCTGGTGGCGGAGACTATCGGGGAAAGCGGTGTCCGGGAGGAGCTGATCGAGCAGTTCATGGACGAGGCGGAGCTTTCCAAGCACCGTATTCGGGAGATCCTGCGGGAGTACTTCTCGGATATGGACAACAGGACGCTGGTGGACACCATGATGGCGGGAATCCGAAAAAGCGATGTCCGGGGATTTGAAACGGGGAAGCTCGCGGATTATCTGAGCTTTCGCAGTGATGATTATCCGTTTCTGATCGATCCCATGCCGAACCTCTATTTCACCCGCGATCCCTTTGCCACTATCGGCACCGGCGTTTCCCTGCACAGAATGCACACGGTGACTAGAAACCGGGAAACGCTGTTCGGTAAGTTCATCTTCCAGTATCATCCGAAGTATAAGAATGTGCCCAAGTGGTATGACCGGGGAGAGAGCTCCTCACTGGAGGGCGGCGACATTCTGGTGCTGAGCAAGGAGGTCATCGCGGTGGGCATCTCCCAGCGCACGCAGGAGGACAGCATCGACAAGTTTGCCCACACTGTGCTCTCCCTCAGTAAAACCTTTAAGAAGATCCTTGCCTTTGACATTCCCAAGACCAGAAGCTTTATGCATCTCGATACCGTGTTCACCATGGTGGACCGGGACAAGTTTACGGTGCATCCCAATATTCTGCACGAGATCACGGTGTTCGTGCTGGAGCTGGTGGATGGCAAAGTGCGCGTCCGTGAGGAGCAGGGGCGGCTGGAGGATATCCTGAAGGAGCATCTGGGACTTACCAGCGTCACGCTCATCAAGTGCGGCAGCGACAGTCCCATCGACGCGGCACGGGAGCAGTGGAGCGACGGCAGCAACACTCTTGCTATCGCACCGGGTGAGGTGGTGGTCTATGGACGTAACTATGTCACCAACCGTATTCTTGAGGAAAACGGGATCAGGATCCACACCATTCCGTGCAGCGAGCTGAGCCGCGGCAGAGGCGGTCCGAGATGCATGAGTATGCCGTTTGTGAGAGATGATGTGGAATAATATATAATAAGGAAGGAACAAGAAAAATGGCTGTTAATCTGAAAGGAAAAAGTTTTCTGACGCTGATGGATCTGACCCCGGGAGAGATCCGGTATCTGCTGGATCTGGGACATGACCTGAAGGCAAAGCGGCGCGTCCACGGCAAAGGGCAGGCACTGAAGGGCAAGCACATCGTTCTGCTGTTTGAAAAGACCTCCACCCGCACCCGCTGCTCCTTTGAGGTGGCGGCAACGCAGGAAGGCGCCCATGTGACGTATCTGGACGCGGGCAGCAGTCAGATGGGCAAAAAGGAGTCGCTGGAGGACAGCGCAAAGGTGCTGGGCAGATTCTTTGACGGCATCGAGTACCGTGGGTATGACCAGAAGGTGGTTGAGGATCTGGCAAAATACAGCGGCGTCAGCGTTTGGAACGGTCTGACTGACGTTGACCACCCCACCCAGATCCTGGCGGACATGATGACCATTGAGGAGCACTGCGCAAAACCTCTGAAGGATGTCAAGGTCGTGTTCCCCGGCGATGTGAGAAACAATATGTGCTACGCGTGGATGTACGGCTGCGCGAAGATGGGCATGCACTTCGTGGGTCTGGGTCCCAAGGAGCTGATCGAGGGCGTGGACCGCACGGTGATGCAGAAGGTGCAGGCTGTTGCCGCCCAGACCGGCGCGACCATTGAGATCACCAGTGACATGAACACGCTCATCGGCGCGGACGTGATCTACGGCGATATCTGGGCATCCATGGGCGAGGAGGCGCTGATCCCCGAGCGCACCAAGCTGCTGACTCCTTTCCGTGTGACGGAGGAAATGCTGGAAAAGACCGGAAACAAGGACGTTCTGTATATGCACTGCCTGCCGTCCTTCCATGATTTTGAAACGAAGATGGCAAAAGAGTGGATGGAGCAGGGCATCGACATCCGGGAGGTCACGGATGAGGTGTTCCGCAGCAGGCACAGTGTGGTTTTTGACGAGGCAGAAAACCGTATGCACAGCATCAAGGCGGTGCTGGTGGCGACGATCGGAAGCTGATCGAAAATGAAAAAATTTCGTATGCCCACGGCGTACACCATCCTGTTTATCCTGTTAGTAGTGGTGGCGGCGGCGACGTGGATCGTTCCGGCGGGTGAGTACACCCGGGTAGACGGTCTGCCTATCGCGGGGAGCTATCACGACGTGGAGCAGCAGGGGCAGGGCGCGGGGAGCATTGTCCTTGCGGCGTTCGAGGGCTTCTATGACGCGGTGGATGTGGCGGTCTTTATCCTGATGGTGGGCGGTTTTCTCGGCGTAGTTATGAAAACGGGAGCCATTGACGCGGGAGTATCGTCGGTGGTGCACAGGCTGAATGGGAAAGAGATCCTGCTGATCCCGGTACTGATGGTAGTGTTCAGTCTGGGCGGCACCTCCTTCGGCATGTGGGAGGAAACTATGGCGTTTTTTCCGCTTCTGATCCCGGTGTTTCTTGCGGCGGGGTATGACGCGCTGGTGGGAATCGCGGTGGTGCTGCTGGGCAGCGGCGCGGGAGTCATCGCAGGCACGGTGAACCCGTTCGCCACGGGTATTGCCTCGGGATTTGCGGGCGTTTCACTGGGAGATGGTCTGGCACTCCGGCTTCTGATGCTGGTCGTGTGTGACGCGGCGGCGATCTGGTATGTGATGGGCTACGCGGCAAAGGTGAAAAAGCACCCGGAGCGGTCATTGTCACCGGAGAGCGGTGCAAAGGTCAGCATTAGAACCGGCGGGGAGTCGCCGGAGCTGAACGGAAAGCGGAAAATCGCACTGACACTGTTTGCCATCGTGTTTCTTATCATGATCTACGCGGTGATCCCGTTCGATGAGATCGGACTGCCGCTGCCTACGCTGGGGTGGTGGTTCAGTGAGCTGAGCGCGCTGTTTTTGGTGGGTGGCGTGGTCATCGGGCTGCTGTACGGTCTGGGGGAGGAGGACACCATCGAGTCCTTTGTATCCGGAGCGGCGGAGCTGCTGGGCGTGGCATTCATTATCGGTATCAGCCGGGGTATCACGGTGCTGATGGACAGCGGAAAGATCACCGACACCGTCCTCTACTGGGGCGAACAGGCGCTGGAGGGAACATCCTCACTGGTGTTTATCCTGCTGGTGTACCTGATCTACCTGCCGCTGTCGGTGCTGATCCCGTCCTCGTCGGGATTGGCGACACTGTCGGTTCCGATCCTCGCGCCGCTGGGACGGTTTGCGGGTGTGAGCGGGGAGATGATCGTGACGGCTTTTCAAGCAGCATCGGGATTGGTCAATCTGATCACGCCGACGGCGGCGGTGGTCATGGGCGCACTGGCGCTGGGGCATGTACCGTATGACCGATGGGTCAGGTTTTCGTGGAAGATAGTGGCGGTGCTGATCGCTATCACGGTTGGATTCCTCGCGCTGGGCGCGGTGATGCAATAAAGGAAACGGGAGATCGTTGAAGGCACGTTGAAGGCTGACGGTCTCTCGTTTTTTTGTGCTCATCATCTAAAGTAAAACTTTATATAATTGCGCCAAAACAAGACGTGCTTTACAAAAACTATTGACTTTATAGAACGGGTGTTCTATTATGATGACACAGCAGATGAGCCGCGACCACTGCCGGAAAGCGTATTCTGAGGATGAAACGCAAGTGTCGGAAGGGAAAAACGATAACGAAAAGGAATTTCGCAAAACAGAGCATGAAGAAAAAACGGGCAAACAAAATGTGGATCAGTTATCGTGAGAAGCTGAAGACGCGGGAGCCGCAAGCGGTGGATGAACGGTTCGCGGGCGGGGCGTTCGGCTGTCCGGGAGAGTATTTCCGGGGAGCGGCGGTCCTTGCGTGCGAATGCGGCTTTCGGGAGTGGTGCGAAGAATGCTGGAACAGACCCTATGGTGAGGAGGAATGGATACCCTATGAGAAACGAAATGCTTGAAAAGGCGTCGGTTGTGGATTTTCTGGAGTCCGCCGGGGCTGCGGCGCTGGAAAGCCGCCGGCTGCGGCGCCGGTTGGATGCGCTCAGTGAGCGGCGCGGTAAGCTTCGGCTGCAAAAGGGCGCGGCAGCTCGAAGAATGACGCGGCTGCTGGACGAGGAGCAGGAGAGAGAGCTTGCAGCGGCAAAAAAGGAGCTGGAGAACTACCGGAAAGTGGAGGCATTTCTGAATAGGATCCCGAACGTGACATACCGGACCATTCTCAGACGCAGGTATCTGGATGTGGGGCTGAGCTGGACGGAAATTCGGGACAGGCTGGAGGAAGATGGGGTGTACTACTCCGAGCGGCATATCGTCCGGCTGCATACGCAGGCGGTGGAGGCGGCTCAAACGCTGTGGAACAGGGAGAGGGAGGAGGGAGAGGCCGGAAAAAGGAGGTGAGTACCGATGGGGAACGGGGAATGTCCCTTTTATGAGAGCATCAGAAAAGTGCTGAAGCTGCCGGTTTCTGACAGGGAGCGGCAGACACAACTGGAGAAGCTGGGAGTGGAAAACACTCTGCTCAACGCCATCCATCTGGAACTGGGGGAAAAGGCGGCAGCGGGCGATGTGCAGGCGGCGAAATACCTGCGGGATACCGCAATGGTAAAACCGTGCGCACAAGATGCCGGGGAAGCGGAGGGCTTTGATCTCTCTGCGCTGACAGATGAGGAACTGCGCAGAATCGCGGCGCAGGGGATGGAGGAGCAATGACCGCAAGAGAGAACATCCGCGCAGAGCTGGCACGGCGGGAGCTGGCGCGGCGCAGCTACATAGAATACCTCGCTTATGTGGGCGGTGAGGGGTGGAAGCGGACAAGATTTGCCGAATATGTAGCGCGGGAATTGCAGGAATTTGTGGAAACCAATACGGAAAACGCTTATGACATTCTGATATTGGAGACTCCGCCTCAGCATGGCAAAAGCATGACCGTTACGGAGGCATTACCCAGCTGGTGCATGGGACGGCATCCGGACTGGAAGGTCATCCTCGCAAGCTACAACGATGACAGCGCCGAGCGCTTCGCCCGGCGCAATAAGGAAAAGGTGGCGGCATTCGGAGAGACGCTGTTTGGCATCCGTATCGGAAACATCAGCCGCGCTACGGAGTTTGAATTGAAGCCCGCAAAAGGTGGTGTGCCGGGAAGGCTCATCAGCCGCGGCATTCTGGCGGGCATTACAGGCAACAGCGCGAATCTTTTGATCATTGACGACCCCGTCAAGAACCGCACCGAGGCGAACAGCGAAACGCGCCGGACACAGATTTGGAATGAGTGGCTGAATTCGCTGAAATCCCGCCTTGCGGCAGGGGCGAAGGTGGTGGTGGTCATGACACCGTGGCATGAGGATGATCTGGCGGCAAGGCTTCTGGCGACGGAGGAGAATATCCGGCTGCTTCGGCTGCCGGTGGAGGCGGAGGAAAACGATCCACTGGGCAGAACGCAGGGAGAGCCGCTCTGTCCGGAGCTGGGAAAAGGCGAAAAATGGCTGAAGCAGTTTAAAAGCAGTTATCTGAACGATGCGCAGGGGGGAGAACGGGCGTGGACGGCGCTGTATCAATGCTCACCGCGAGTGGAGGAGGGCAGCCTTGTGAAGCGGACATGGTGGCGGTACTACGACAAAGGGGCGGTCTGCCGGTTCGCACGGGAGGTCATCTCTGTGGATGCTGCCTTTAAGGGCGGAGAGAAAAATGACTTCGTTGCCATCGAGGTGTGGGGAAAGCTCGGAAACGATTATTACCTGCGCTACTGTGTCAACCGGCACATGGACTTTCCGCAGACGGTGCAGGCCATTCGCACGGTACGGCAGCTCTACCCGGAGGCAGTGACGGTCCTCATTGAGGACAAAGCCAACGGATCGGCGATCATTCAGACACTGCAGAAGGAGCTGTTCTGCGTGCCGGTCGATCCCAAGGGCGGCAAGGAGGCAAGAGTCAACGCAGTAGCTCCGGCAATCGAATCGGGACACGTTTATCTCCCGCAGGGAGAGGAGTGGGTCAGTGCGTTTGTTGACCAGTTCACAGCTTTTCCGGCTGGGAAACACGATGATATGGTGGACAGCGCAACACAGGCACTGAGCTATCTTCTCCATAGTCCGGGGATACCTTCCCAACCGCAGCAGCAATGCGGAGAAAAAGACGAAGAATGGGACATATCGGCGTTATATGATGCCTATTCAAACAACTACTTTTAAGGAGGATGCTATGGATATCAAAAATAAGGACAAGGTCGAAAATTTGAAGGACGAAGAGAGATCTGTCATCCTGCCGGAGGGCTATGATGGCGGCGATCTCTTCAATGAAACCGGAAAGCAGGCGGCGGATGACGCAAAACAGCCTGTTGAAAACGGACAGAAACAGGGCGGAGTGGAGAAGGCTGTACCGGGAAACGCTGCGCAGGTGAACGGGACTGTGCAGAAAAACATTGATCTTCACACGGAGATCGCCGCACTTCTGGAGCGGTACCCTGAGCTGCGCGAAAAGCTGGCGAAGGGTGAAGGTCTGCCCGGTGAGGTCATTTCCAACTGTCTCAAAAACGGCACCGGACTATGCGCCGCCTATACCGAATATGAGGAGAAGCGCGCAAGAGTGGAAGCGGAGCAGACGCGCAGAGAAAATGAGATCCTCAAGCAAAATTCCGCCGCTGCCGCAAAGGCTCCCGTGAGAGGAACCGCGGCAGGCTGCGGTGTCAAAAGCGAGGGAAGAGACCCGTTTCTGGAAGGGCTTCTTTCTGACGAATAAAAAAGATAAAAAGTAAAGGAGATTTTTAATATGTCTATGATCAATCTGGCAAGCAAGTATTCCAAGCAGGTGGATGAGCGTTTCAGCCGCGAGAGTCAGGCGATGCTCGCGCTCAGCAACGACCATCAGTTTACCGGTGTACAGACCGTGAAGGTGTTTTCCATTCCTGTCGTTCCCATGGGGGATTATCAGCGCAGCGGCGCAAACCGTTATGGCACGGCGGATGATCTTGCCCGCAATGTGCAGGAACTGACCGTCAGACGCGACAGAGCGTTTACCTTCATCATCGACAGGGGCGATAAGCTCCAGAGTGAGATGGTGAGCAACGCCGGCAGAGCGCTGAGCCGTCAGATCCGCGAGGTCTGTGTGCCTGAGTTCGATACCTATGTCTTTAAGACTCTGGCGGCGGCTGCTACAAAACACGGCTCTTACTCAACCACTGCTATCACCAAGGCGAATGCCTATGAGATGTTCCTGAACGGTATGGAGTATCTGGGCAACCACAATGTTCCCGACAAGGGCCGTGTGTGCTTCTGCTCCTACAAGTTCGCCAACTTCCTCAAGCAGGACAGCGCTTTTATCCGATACGGCGATAAGAGTCAGGAAATGCTGGAGAAGGGTGTGATCGGCGAGGTGGACGGCTGCAGGATCGTGAAGGTGCCCTCCAGCAGACTGCCTGCAGGCGCGGCGTTTCTTATCACTCATAAAATCGCTGCCACCGCGCCCAAGCAGCTCAGTGACTACAAGATCCACGACAATCCTCCCGGTATTTCCGGCTGGCTGGTGGAGGGTCGACTGATCTACGACTGCTTCGTGCTGAATGAGAAGGCGGACGCGGTCTATTACCACGGCAGTCAGGCAGTTCTGAAGGATCTGATCGTCGGAACTGCGGCTACCGCCAACGGTAAGTCCACCATCATTGTTTCCAGCGAGAAGGAGGGCGACAAGCGCTACTATGTCACCGCGGCTGATGCCGCAAGCCTGACGGCTGTTGCTTACGGCAGTGCCATCACTCCCTCCGCGTGGACGGAGCTGTCCGGCGGCAGCGCCGAGATCGCGCCTGCCAGCGGTCACACCGCTGTGCGCGTGGTGGAGGTCGATGCGGAGAACAAGCCCATCGCTGTGGGTGACGCAATTCTGAACATCGGTTAAGAAAGAGCCGGGAATGTGTTCGGACAGGACACATTCCCGGTCTGATCCCAGGAAAAGGAGGAGATCAAATGAGCTATCTCGTATATGGAGCCGGAGGAATGCTGGCCGTTCTTCTGCTGCTGGCGGCGGGAGCCGTTCTGGGCTGGCGGGCGAACGATGCTTTTGGCAGGTACAGCGCCCGACGCGCGGCAGAGGAAGCAACGGAGGAGCAGGTGCGGCAGCTTGCTGCCCAGCAGCAGGCCTTTGAGTCTATGCTCAGCTACAACCAGGACACCGCGTATGGCTTGAATGCGGGGCTGAGCGCGGCGGAAGGAGGGAATGTGCTTGCGTGAAAAAATGACTGCAGCGTGGCAACGGTATGAGCAGGGGAGAGATTATAACAACCGTCTTATCCCCAATCAATATGATCTGGTAAACACCAATGTTGAATTCTTCGCGGGCAATCAGTGGCTGAATCTGCCGCAGACCGGAGCGATGCAGCGGCTGCCGAAGCCTACCTTTAACATTATCAAACGTGTTGCAAGCCTGTTTGTGGCATCACTGACCAGCAGCGCGGCATCAGTCAGCTTTGACGACCTGAGCTGCAGTTCCAGTGTATTGGAGCATGAAAACGGACAGGAGAGCGGCGCGGTGATCGCAACATCGGAGGTCCAGAATCTTCTGGAAAAGTTTAAAATGGACTATCGCATCCGTGAGGCGTTGCTTGACGGCGCTCAGACCGGAGATTACTGCGCTCACTTCTACTGGGACGCGGACGCTGTTCCCTATGGCGGCGCCTTTGGCCCTTACCGGGGTGAGATCAAAATGGAGTTGGTGGACGGTATCAACGTCATGTTTGGAAATCCCAACACTGCGGATGTGGAAAAACAGCCCTACATTTTGATCGTGGGGCGTGATACCGTGGAGGCACTGGAGAATGAGCGAAGGGTGCACGCATCGAAGAGTGACGGCACGGTCAGCGCTGACGCGGAGTACATGGACATTGCCGGAATTGGCGGAAAGACAGAGTTGGATACGGACGCGGAAAACGGCAAGGCGCTGTATGTGTACATGTATGAGAAAAAAGACGGTACGGTGCATGTGACAAAGGCAACCAGAAGCTGCGTGATCTACGAGAACATCGACACGGGACTCTCACGCTATCCCATCGCGTGGGGCAACTGGGAAAAGCAGAAAAACCAGTACCACGGCCGTGCGTTGGTGACGGGCATCATCCCCAATCAGATCTTCATCAATACCATGTTTGCTATGGTCATGCGGCATTTACAGCTTATGGGCTTCCCCAAAACGGTATACAACGCCGACCTCATCTCTCAGTGGAGCAATGAGGTGGGACAGGCTATCGGCGTGAGAGGTCTGATGCCCGGGCAGGCTATTTCGCAGGTGGCGTACAATCTCCAACCTGCGGATATGAGCAATCAGATCATTCTTGCCATCGACAAGGCAGTGAGCTACACCAAGGACTGTCTGGGAGCCACAGACGCGCAGCTCGGCAATGTGAAGCCGGACAATACCAGCGCCCTCATGGTGCTGCAATCCAATGCGGAGGTGCCGCTGGAGAATGTCCGGGCGGGGCTGTATGAATGGCTGGAGGATGTGGGCGCGATCCTGCTGGACATGATGGGTACGTATTACGGTGTTCGTCCGGTTGTGAGAGAATATTTCGTTGAGGAGCCTGCGACGGATGAAAACGGCGCTCCGGTGGTGGATGAGGAGTCCGGAATGGTGCGGACAAACAGGGTGACGCGGCGCGTGGCAGAGCCTTACGACTTTTCACAATTCAAAAAGCTCTGGTTTAATGTTCGGGTCAACACGGGAGCAACTACCTACTACAGCGAGATTGCTATGGTGCAGACGCTGGATAACCTCAGACGTGACGGCACACTGGAAATTGTGGATTATCTGGAGCGTATCCCCGATAAGCTCATTCCCAGAAAGGCTGAGCTGATCCAGACGTTGAAAAAGCGCGCCGGAACAGAGAAAACAGAAGGAAAAGAAAGCCTGCCGACACAAAAAAGCACGCAGGAATATCTTGTGGGGGGACCGATCAGTGAGGATAAGGCTGTTGCGAAGCTTCCGGCGGGAATACAGGCGAAATATACCAGTATGCCTGCCGCCGCAAAGCGTGCGCTGCGGCAGATCGGTTCTATGAGTGAATAGGGGGAATGCAAGGTGACTTATCAGTGGGCAAGGGACTTTACACTGCAGCTTATCAATCAGTACAGTGTGGCGGGGGTAAAGATTCCGGAAACATACAACGCTCAGGCGGACTATCTGAAGCGTATTCCCAAGCTTTTGGATGACGCGCAGGTATATGCGGCGACCACTGCAGCCTGCATACGGGAGCTGGAGCCGCTGGAGGCAATGCCCTGTGATGAAAACGGAGAATGGCTGGTGTATACACTGCCAAAAAACTGCTGGCAGATCTGCAGCGGCGGCTTGGTGCGGTATGACGGAGAGACCTTTCAACGGTTCCACCGGTATCATCCGGTGGGTGGGAACAAGATCGCGGTTCCCAGAGCGTTGAAGGGGGAGCTGGCGGTGGAATACTTCCGGTATCCGCGGCTGCTGGGGGATGATCCCGGAGACGCGAGAGAACTGGATAACACGGTGCCTGTTCAGATGGCGCTGCCTTACTATGCGGCGGCGTATCTGCTCCTGCAGGACGATGCCTATTCTCACCAGCGGCTGAAGATGGAATTTGAGGAACGTCTGAGTCGTTTGGCGGAACGTCCGCACACGGATGTAACCCTTGTGGAGGATGCCTATGGCACAGGAAATTGACAGTAGGGAGGTGGCAGAATGAGCTGGAAACAGACAGGCGTGCCGGACCCCCTGAAGGAATATTCGATTCATTTTCCTAAATTGGACGGAGGCTTGAACACATGGGAGCTGGACTCCCGCCTGAAAATTAACGAGAGCCCCGAGCTGGTGAACATGTGGTGGAAGGACGGCGCGCTCTGCTCCCGGGATGGACAGGTATACGCCAGCAGCGAGGAGCTCGGGAGCGGGTTCTCTGCCTATGACGGCCTGTTCCACGATCTTTCGTTCTTTCACATCGGGGATAAGCTCTATTGGGCAGAGGTCAAGGACATGGAGGTTGGAGAAGGTGAGCTGGAGCTCCACGAGCTGACGGATGGTGTTCCGGAGAATAGCGGCGTGTGGTTCCGGTACGGAGAAGCTCTGTACTACAAAAATCGCGGTGGCTTCTATCAGATCTCTGCTTTTGAAAAGGAAAGCATCAACGCGAAGGTATTTATCGTCGGCTCTGTGCCGGACAGAGCGTATGTGCCCACGATCCTGATGGGCGCGGATCCGTCCACCGGTGCCGGCGATGAGTATCAGAGCGAAAACCGCCTGAGCGCAAAAAAGACGGTCTGGTACTCCACTGTATCCGGTGTGAAGGTGTACCAGCTTCCGGTGCAGAGCATCGACAGCGTGGACAAGGTGCTCGTGGACGAAGTGGAGCTTACCGAGGGTGAGGGATACACTGTCGATCTGGAGGCGGGAACAGTGACCTTTGCGGAGGAGCCGGAGCATCACGAGCCGGTCAGAGTCAATACGGTGAAGATCACCTTCAGCAAGGAAAATCCGGACGCTCTGAACAGCATTATGGACTGCGGGTGCGCCGCGGTGTACGGCGGCGGCCGGGACGCGTGCATCGTCCTGGGCGGCTGTGAGGCACAGCCCAACGCCTATTTTTGGTCCGGCTATCATACGGCGATGGATCCCACGTACTTCCCCATGGAGCAGTACAACCTCGCCGGAGACGCGCAGGACACGATCACAGGCTTTGGAAAGCAGCAGAACATGCTCGTCATCTTCAAGGAGCGGAGCATCGGGCGGGCGGCATTTGACACGCAGGAGCTGGCAAACGGGCGGGTCATGCTGACGATGGATTACACCGCGATCAACGCCACGATCGGCTGCGATCTGCCGGGGAGCATCCAGCTGATCGAGAACAATCTGGTATTTGCCAGCACCCGGCACGGAATATGCGTCGTGCGGGACAGCTCATCGGCATACGAGAACAACATCACGCCCATCAGCCGGAAGGTCGACAATGGCCTGCTGCCGCTGCTGAAAAAGCGTATCAGCGTTCCAAACGCCGGTGTGCAGCTGGCACCTTGGGACAGGGCGGTGCGTGTGTGCAGCCACGATGATGGATCTCATTACTGGCTGGCGGCGGAGACCGGAGAGGTCTACCTGTGGGACTATTCCCTCAGCAGCTATTCCGATCCGGTCTGGTTTTATTTCGAGAACATCAACGCGATCAGCTTTTTCGCCGCCGGGCGAAAGATGCTGCATCTGGACAGCATGGGCAGGATCACCGCCATGCACCGCAATTACCGGGACTATGACGGACCGATCTACAAGAAGTATCGGTTTGCGACCCAGAGCATGGGCGGGTACGAACGGCTGAAGGACGTACAGCGTGTAATTTTATCTGTTTCGGGCGAAACGGATACATTCATCCGCCTCACGTACCGGACGGATCACGACGAGCGGGAGGACTTGACTCCGGTGAGGTCTTCCCCGGCGCAGTTCACGACCGTCGCTTTGCGAAAGCCGATGTGCAGGCACATCCGGCATTTTTCGATGACACTGGAAAATAACGAAATCGGTACGGATATGGCGGTCATTTCCGCGCAGGTATTCTACCGCTATCAAGGGAGGGATAAATAAATGATCGAGATCAAGGTAGGCGGCAGCGTGGTGAGCGTGCAGGAAACGGTGCTGCTCTACTCCGGTTCCGCGGGTACGCATATCTGCCATTTTACGTTCGACGCGGGCTGGGATAACTTTAGAAAAAGCGCGGTGTTCCGTGTGGGCGGCAGGGCGGTCACGGCATTTATCGACGAGGAGAGCTGCTGCGTGCTGCCGTGGGAGCTGCTGACACGTGCCAATATCGGTCTCCGGATCGAGGTCGGCGTGTACGGAGTCAGCACGGCGGCAGAGGTGCTTACCACCGTTTGGGACAGCATCGGCACGGTGCGGGACGGCTCGGAGCTCGGCAACGACGCAAGGGAACCGGGCGAAGGCGTTTACGACCAGATCATGGCCGGCATCCAGCGCATAGATGAAAAGGTGGTCAGCTATAACGAACAGGCGCAGGCACAGGCACAGCAGGCTGAGAGCGCGGCGAAGCTGTCGTCTGAAAGCGCGGCGGCGGCTTCCCGGTCCGTGGAAGCGGCTGAGACAGCGGCGGCAAATGCAAACAACGCCAAGACCGCAGCCCAGAACGCTCTTGCGGGAGTACAGGCGGCATTGGATAATCTCCCTGCCGGTGACACGCTCATTATCAACGATCTTACCACCGGAGGCACGAGCGCGGCGCTGAGTGCGGAGATGGGTAAGACGCTGGCACAGCGTCCTAATCCCAATCTGCTGCATAACTGGTACTTTGCCAATGCGGTTAATCAGCGGGGGTCTGCGACATACACAGCAAGCGGATACACGGTTGACCGTTGGAAATTGAGCGGCACAGAGTTGGCGATGACGATCGGTGACGGCTTGACACTTAATCATACCAACGGTACGCACACTCGCATTACACAGCGCATCGAAAACGCAGAGCAGTTGGCGGGAAGAGTCGTGCATCTATCTGTTATGGCATCCGGCTCGACCAAGATGTATGCACTGCTGTTTTATAATGGTGCGACTTCCGGAACTGGTATGTCTGGAAAGGCATTGAACGACACCATAACCGTATATTCAACATCAATAACGCTTCCTGAAGATTTGACCACGCTGGATCTCGGAATCGGTGTGTTAACGAACTACGATACCGGAACTGTGACCGTTTACGCCGCCAAGCTGGAGCTTGGCAGTGCTCAGACCCTTGCCCATCAGGACCGCAGCGGAAACTGGGTACTGAATGAAATTCCGGACTTCGGCGAGGAGCTGAGAAAGTGTCAGCGGTATTTTCAAGTGGTGAACAAGTACGGAAACGGAAGTGCGCATCTGTTGGATGTGCGGGGCGAAACCGCGGCGACTGCTCTTGGCACATTGAGCCTTCCGGTGCCTATGCGGGCAGTGCCTAATGTCAGTGTTTCCGGAGTGGCGCCGCAGGTGTGGATCTCGGGAGAGTCCTACCTCGGGCTTGTGGATGTATCCGGCATCGAGGTAAGTGATGGAAACTGCGATGCGGAGCGGCTTCAGCTGCTGTTGTCAATAGACAGCTCCAGGGTTGAATTTACCCCGGGAACGTGGTACGGGATCATAGCAGGTCAGACCGGAAACATCGGACAGACAACGCAGATTTATCTTGACGCGAATTTGTAAGGAGAAAACGACATGGAAGATATGAATATCTACAACAAACATTACATCACCGTGGACGAGCAGGGACGCGTTACGGGCGGCTTTTCCGACGCGTTCCGCAGTCCCTCGGATACGGACATCTGCATCAATGAGCAGGGCGGGTATCAGTTCCGGCTGTTTTCCGGGGGCGGGGAAAATCCCGCGCTGCGTGAGAAGCACGGGGTTTCGCTCTACAAATACGAGAGCGGCGCGGTTGTGGAGCGCACGGCGGAGGAGATCGCGGCAGATATCGCGGCGATCCCCGCGCCCGCACCCACCGAGGACGAACGGCGTGACGCGCAAATTTTCTACACCGCCATGATGACGGACACGCTGCTGGAGGAGGTATAAGGCAATGAAGGCAAAAATCGAAAAGTGGTACAGGCAGGGCCTGTGGTCTGCGGCACAGGTCGCCAACGCTGTGAAGAAGGGCATTATCACGGCGGAGGACTATGAAGAGATCACGGGAGAGGGGTATGAATAACGCATGGGGCAGGCTGCGATGACGGAATGGGCGGTGTTTGGTGTAATCGTTGCGGTCGCGGGCTTTCTGGCTGTGGTCGTTCCGCCCATTGTCAACCTCACCAGGAGCATTACGCGCCTTACGGTGGTGGTGGACAAGCTGAGCGGCGACCTTGACGAGCAGAAAAAGCGAAGCGTGGAGAGTCACGGCAAGCTGTGGAAACACAATGAGGAGCAGGACGAGCGGATCAATGACCACGAGACCCGTCTCCAGCTTCTGGAACGCGAGGGAGATTGAGAGAAAGGAGAGCAATGTGAAAGAGCTTTTAGTGAAACGGGCGGAAAGGCTTCTGACGGTCAAGAGCATTGTGACGATTGCCTTGACGGCGGTATTTATGGTGCTGGCACTCAGGGGCGACGTGACAGGACAGGACTTTCTCACTATCTTTCTGATGGTGATCTCGTTCTATTTCGGCACGCAGAGCAAGAAAGTGCAGGAGGCGGTGGACAATGCTGAACAGTCGTGACATTGACCGCCTGCGCGGTGACGTTGCGGTCAACTGCCGCAAGTGGCTGGAGCGGTGCAGGGCGGCGGGACTGAACGTGCTGGTGACGCAGACCGTGCGGGACAGGGAGTATCAGGAGTACTTATACGCGCAGGGGCGCACCCGCCCCGGAAGCATCGTCACCAACGGCAGAACGCCGACGTTTCACGCCGATACCGCGGGGCTTGCCTTTGACTTCTGCAAGAATGTCAAGGGTCACGAGTACGACGATACCGAGTTTTTCAAGAAGGCGGCGGCAATCGCCAAGGAAATGGGCTTTTCGTGGGGCGGTGACTGGAAAAGCTTCGTGGACATGCCGCATATCCAGTGGGACAACGGCGGGGAATGGACCAGCAGTATGATCCTTGCGGGAAAACTGCCCCCGGAAATGCCCCTGTGGGGCGAAAAAGGAGAGGAGGAGAGCGGGATGCGGTATGATACGGTGCAGGAGTGCCCGGAATGGGCAGAAAAAACCATTCAGAAGCTCGTGGACAGGGGGTATCTGTCCGGTGACGGTCAGAAGCTGGATCTCAGCCACGATATGGCGCGCCTCTTGGTGATCCTTGACCGCGCAGGGGCGTTCGGCGGGACTGAAAAAAGCGGTTTGTAACAGAATTTTCACCGACTGTAACGAATTTGTTAAAATATTGTAGGATTTTTGGAGTGACTTTCGGCGCGGTATCTGTTATGATGTACGCAAGGTGAAATGAAAGAACAAAGGAGGTACACCAATGAATCCTTACGAGAAATATTATCTGCGCCAGAAGCTCATTACCGGCGCGGTGGCAGTGGGCGCGGTGGCGCTGATCGGCGGCGGTCTGCTGCTGTGGCAGCCGTGGAACCGCGCAGCAGATGACGATAACACGCCGCCCCCCGTTACGGAGGATCCTGTGGACACGACGGAGAAGACCGAGCCGGATCTTTCCATCACCGTAGGCGGTAAGAAGGTGGACTGCCGGCTGTATCAGGGCGACGGCTGGACGATCCCCGTTCCGATGGACTGGACGATCGAGGAAGCGGACGGAATGGTGCATTTTTATCCCGAGGGAAGCTCGGCGGACGGAACCTGTCTCACCGTTACGGTGACGGACAGCGCGGAATATGACGGGTCTTTTATCGCCATCGGCGCTAAGGAGTTTGCGGACAAGCAGACCGGTGTGGAGCGGATGTTCTATTACGGCGGCAGCCGTGGCTATGAGGTTTCCTGCGCGTTGCAGGCGGAGGACAGAGAGGACTACGAAAAAACCATGACCGCTATGGCGCGCACTATGACGATCGGCACAGAGCGCCCGTTTGCGTCGCTGTATCCCATGGCATCTGAGCCGGAGTGGCAGGTGGTGGACGATGAAGTGGTCCTGTTCCTCGACAAAGACGGTGTTGACATTGAATCCGTTGCCGCCACTGCCATCGAATCCAGAATGAATGGCTGGGACAACGATATCAAACAGTATTTTACCGGAAAATACCGCCTTGGTACGCCCGAATGGGCAAGCAGCTACACCTGTGTGGCGGATGATTACATTGATGTCTTCCGCGTGGAGGTGGAGTATCAGATCGCGGCAGGCGGGGCGGACAATATCGTTCTGGGCGCGGGGCAGTCCATCCGCGGCGGCTGGCTCAGCGACAAAAACGCGGTGCTGTACATCGCCGTGTTCCATGACGGCAGTGTTGTAACAAAGCGCGTCAGCGCGTGGGGCGACGGGGAATACTTCGGCGCGGAGTTTGCGCAGGAGGTCCTGCGGTAAGCGGCTATACATTATTTAAATACGAGGGGGCAGGGTGGATGGTTTCACTCTGCCCCCTTATTTTTCGTAATTTTACAGTTATGTTACAAAAGGGCAAAGTCCGTTGACAGGGAGAGGGAAGCGTGTTAGACTGCGTCTGTAAACACGAGGAGGAGGAAAACTGATCCATTCTCCCCGGGACAGATACGGGACCGGCTAGCCACGGTATGTGCTCCGGTGTGGATGTTTCGGTGGACATTTTCTTCGGGTTTGCAAAAATCGGGCAACTGCCCAAAAATAAAAAAGGAGGAAATCCACCATGAGAAATCTCAAGAAGATTCTCGCACTGGTGCTGGCTCTGGTCATGAGCTTCTCTGTCATGACCGTTTCCAGCGCCGCCTTCAAGGATGCGGATAAGATCGCTGCTGATTATTCCGAGTCCGTTGAAGTCCTCAACGCTATCGGCGTGTTCCGTGGCGATGAGAATGGCAAGTTCAATCCTCAGAAGAGCATCACCCGCGCTGAGGTTGCTGCCATCATCTACCGCATCACCACCGGTGATGTCGAGGACACTCAGGTTGAGTTCTACTCTGACCTGAACGTGTTCACCGACGTTCCTGCTAACGAGTGGTTCGCAGGCTATGTCAACTACTGCGCAGCTGCAGGCTACATCAAGGGCCGCAGCGCAGAGATCTTCGATCCTTCCGCCAACGTTACCGGCTACGAGGCTCTGACCATGATCCTGCGTGCTGTCGGTTACGACAAGACCGGCGAGTTCACCGGCAACTACTACTATGTTTCTGTTGCTGAGAAGGCTCAGGCTCTGCAGATCACCAAGACCCTGAAGAACGTTCTGCTCGGCGCTCCCGCTTCCCGTGAGGTCGTTGCTGAGATCCTGTTCCGCACCATTGCTTATGTCGACCAGGTTGACTATACTCTGGCTTTCGGTTACTCCGAGATCGACGGCATGACTCTGGGCTGGGAGAACTTCGGTCTGTACTACGCCGGCGCTCTGGACCGTGACGATTGGGGTGTTCCCTACGCCATCGGCTGGTGCTGCAACTGGTACGATGATCTGGTTGACCAGAATGGTATCCTGACCATGAGCCAGTGCGAGATGGTTTATGAGTCCTTCGAGGCTGCTTACGAGTGCGACATCGCTGAGGAGCTGGGCATCGAGACCGAGTATGATATCAGCCGCGTCACTGAGAACGCTACCGTTATCTACGACCTGGCTGAGGACAAGGATGTCAAGTCCTGCGGCGAGTTCGACGGCACCATCACTGCTACCAGCACCAAGAAGGCTGTTGGCGCTCAGGGCCGCTGGACCCGTATCTTCGTTGTCGGTTACGATGCTTATGGCTATCCCGTTTTCGAAATGGTCATGATGGACCAGTTCCTGGGTGAGGTTATCGACGTTACCGAGATCACCTATGACCGCAACAACCACGTTATCGATCCCGCTCGCGTCTACATCGAGATCTACGATGACAGCGAGGAAGGCACCACCGTCGTCATGTGGCCCAACTACGAGGGCGACTGGGACTACGAGATCGGTGATTTCGTCCTGCTGCACCACGAGGCTACCAAGGACGGCGAGATCGTTCCCGAGGATGAGGATGAGGAGTTTGTTCCCGTCTACGAGAACCTGGGCGCTCCCGAGGCTCTTGTTGGCAAGCAGACCGCTTTCGTCATCAACAGCAACAGCCACATCGTCAACGACGAGGAGTATGAGGATGCTTACCGTCTGTATCGTGACGATGCCGGCAGAGAGACCACCGAGCATGTCTGGCTGTTCGACCAGTACGAGAACCTGATCGGTATCGTTGAGAAGGCTGTTGTCGACAACACCCAGTACGGTGTTATCACCGCTATCAAGTGGATCGACGACTACACCAGCTTCAACAACAGCTACGCTCTGGCTCAGATCCTGTACATGGACGGCTCTTCCTCCACCCTGAAGGTCGACTACATCAACGATGTTCTGCTGACCGGTATTGAGGGTGGCAAGAACACCAACACCTACGCTTCCGGCGAGGTCAGCTCCACCCCCAACTACAACGGCGAGTTCCTGTATCACACCCTGTATGCCATCACCACCGATGCTAAGGGCTATGTGCATCTGGACAACACCATCCTGCTGAAGGATGCTTACACCAACACCTATGCTTCCGCTCTGGGTGATTCCGGCTTCTATGCTACCAAGAACACCAAGTTCCTGGTTCTGACCGACGATGGCTTTGCCATGTACAACGGCATCAAGGAAGTTCCCTCCTACGTGAAGGGCTACGGCACCTACTGGGCTGTTGACGCAAAGGGCACCGATGAGGTTGCTAACGACGGCGCAAAGGACTTCTTTGCTGAGTATGTTTACATCTGCATGCCCGAGGTTGCCGGCGAAGAGGCAGAGACCTACAACGGTCTGTTCTACGCTGACATCACCGACAAGCTGACTGTTAAGCACTACGTCAAGTCCAACAACGTTGTTCTGTGGGAGATCCGCGGCGGTATGGTCGACGGTGAGGAGACCATTATCGTTACCCCCTACGAGGCTCTGAAGGATCTGCTGACCGGCGCTTCCAAGGGCAGACTGATGTATGTGACCTTCGATAAGGACACCGGTTATGCTCTCAGCGCTGACTATGTCACCGAGAACTACTACTACAGCTACCTGCCCAAGTACATTGACGGTCTGTACTGCAATGCTATTTACGAGGGCTCCGCTGCCAACGCTAAGGTCATTGATGGCGTTCTGTACGTCAACGGCAATGCTTATGACATCGACGATGCTGAGGTCATCAGCGAGAAGCGCACCAACCTGGCTGACATCGTCAAGTTCGCCAAGGAGACCGGCAAGCTGCACGAGGATGCTTACCTGTACATCGTGTACACCCGCGGCAACAACGGTGTTGATCCCAGACTGAACGCTACCGCTCTGACCATCTATGTCTCCACCGTTCCCGGCTACGACTTCTACGATGTTATGGATAAGTACATCGACGCTGTTGACGCCGCTCAGGCTGAGCTGGATGCCGCTATCGCTGCTCTGGAGACCGCTACCGCTGCTGCTGCAGAGGAAGAGGTTTCTATCGAGGATCTGATCAAGGCTGTTGAGGCTGCCAAGGCTAAGCTGCAGGCTGCTATCGACGCTCTGACCAGCATCATCAACAGCGTTAAGGATGCTGCTAAGGTTGACGAGTCTCTGGACTACAACCTGTCCGCTGCTTACGCAGAGCGCACTGATGCTTACAACAGCATCAATGATGCTACCGAGATCGTGATCGAGACCGAGGTTTCTATCGAGATCGGCGCTATCGAGGAAGCTATCTCTGTTGATGTCGTCTACACTGTTGAGGACGATACCGCTGTCCTCAAGTCCAAGATCCGCACTGCTATCCGCAATGAGGTTCTGGAGCTGGACAACATCGCTGCTCTGATCGATGAAGGCTTCAAGGTTACCATCGGTACTCCTGCTGATGCTGAGTACGAGCTGGCTGAGGGCACCTTCACTGGTACCTTCGCTATCATCGTCTACGATGACTACACCGAGTCCCTGATTGAGATCGAGGTCGAGGTCAACGTCACCTTCGACGATGGCGAGGCTGCTGAGTAATTTCAGCAACCAAAGCTGCTAAAACTTAACTGTTTTGGACCCCCGCTCTTTGGAGCGGGGGTCTTTTTTGCGTGGAGGAATAAATTGTTGTTTATCGTTCTATTTTGATTTTGCCGTGCCGCGATGCGGCAGGGTATAACGAATCTGACTTTCGGCGTGTCCAGTCTCCGACGGGTTACTTTCTATAGAAAGAAAGTAACCAAAGTT
>JAZOBV010000117.1:0-7761 GCA_045596145.1 Candidatus Pelethomonas sp. | reverse complement strand
ATGACCAACTTCAAGACCATGCGCACCCGTGTTGACCGTCTGGCTCAGCTCAAGCGCATGCAGGAGGACGGCACCTTCGATATGCTGCCCAAGAAGGAAGTCATCAAGCACATGGCCGAGATCGAGAAGCTGGAGAAGTATTTGGGCGGCGTCAAGGAGATGAAGAAGCTCCCCGGTGCTCTGTTCATCGTCGATACCCGCAAGGAGCGCAACGCTATCGCCGAGGCTAAGAAGCTGGGCATTCCCGTTGTTGCTATCGCTGATACCAACTGCGATCCCGACGAGATCGATTATCCCATCCCCGGCAACGATGACGCTATCCGCGCTATCAAGCTGATCGCTTCCGTCATGGCTAACGCTATGATCGAGGGCCGTCAGGGCGAGCAGGTCCAGGAGACCGCTGCTGAGGAAGCTGCCGAGTAAGGCATCCGAAATCAGGAAACCCTATGGGGCGGGATAGTCCCGCCCCATTTTCACTTAAAATATTACTGGAGGATTATAATTATGGCTTTTACCGCTGCTGATGTTAAGACCCTGCGCGAGATGACCGGCGTAGGTATGATGGACTGCAAGAAGGCTCTGGCTGAGACCGACGGCAACATGGACAAGGCTGTCGAGTACCTGCGTGAGAAGGGTCTGGCCGCTTCCGCCAAGAAGGCCGGCCGTATCGCCGCCGAGGGTGCTGCTTACGCCGCTGTTATCGACGGCGTGGGCGTTGTCGTTGAGGTCAACGCTGAGACCGACTTCGTTGGTAAGAACGAGAAGTTCCAGGATTTCGTCAAGGGTGTTGCTGCTACCGTTGCTGCTCTGAATCCCGCTGATCTGGACGCTCTGATGGAGTGCAAGTACAACGGCACCGAGCTGACCGTGCTGCAGCAGCAGCAGGAGATGGTTCTCGTCATCGGCGAGAACATCAAGGTGCGCCGCTTCCATCGCTTCGCTGACGGTCTGACCGTTCCCTATATCCATGCCGGCGGCAAGATCGGTGTTCTGGTCAACCTCGAGGTCGAGGGCGAGGTCAACGACAAGGTCATCGAGATCGGTAAGGACATGGCTATGCAGATCGCTGCTCTGAATCCCCGTTTCTGGGACAAGTCTCAGGTCACTGAAGACGTTCTGGCCGAGGAGAAGAAGATCATGATGGCTCAGATGGACAACGATCCCAAGATGGCAGGCAAGCCCGAGCAGGTCAAGGAGAAGATCGTCATCGGTAAGCTGAACAAGTTCTACACCGAGAACTGCCTGCTGCAGCAGGAGTTCGTCAAGAACGGCGACTTCACCGTTGAGAGCTACATGAACGCCACCGCTAAGGAAGCCGGCGTCAAGGTCACCTTCAAGGATGCTGTCCGTTTCGAGAAGGGCGAGGGCATCGAGAAGAAGCAGGACGACTTCGCTGCCGAGGTCGCTTCCATGATCAAGTAATCAGCCACATCTACTGAATACAAAATAACGCTCTGAGAGGGAGTGCTGTGGTCAAACCGACCCGGCACTCCCTTTTATCATATCTCCCCTTCCCTGCGCATAGCTTGAAGTAAGACGCTATCGGGCAGACCGGGCGGTTTTGGAAAGGAGCGAATATGGAACTGATCTTACGCGTCAACAGTTTTATCAACGGCATCGTTTGGGGTATCCCGGCGATGGTGTTGATACTGGGCACAGGTGTGCTGCTCAGTGTACTGTGCAGATTTCCGCAGTTCACCAAATTTGGATACATCATGAAAAACACTCTGGGTAAAGCGCTGAAAAAGACAGAAACAGCGGCAGGCTCGGTATCCCCGTTCAAGGCGATGTGCACAGCGCTTGCCGCCTCCATCGGAACCGGCAATATCGCAGGTGTATCCGGTGCCATCGCGCTGGGTGGTCCCGGCGCAGTATTCTGGATGTGGGTATCGGCACTGCTGGGCATGTGCACCAAGTTCTCCGAGGTCACGCTGGCGGTGCATTTCCGAGAGCGCAACAGAGAGGGCGACTGGGTCGGCGGACCGATGTACTATATCCGAAACGGTTTGGGAAGAAAATGGAACTGGCTGGGCGTAGTCTTCTGTCTATTCGGTGGTCTGGCGGCATTCGGCATCGGCAACATGGCACAGATCAACACCATTGCGGGCACGATCAACGAGGCGATCTCCGGCTTTGTCGCCACCAGTGAGGGAGATCAGAAGCTGATTGCCCTGATCGTTGGCGTGATCTGCGCGGCGATCGTATTTTTCGTTCTGGTCGGCGGCATCGAACGGATCGGTGACGTATGCTCCCTGCTGGTCCCTGTTATGGCGGTCATCTATGTGATCGCTGCTGTAGTTGTGATCGTGGCAAACGCCCACAATATCCCCTCCGCATTCAAAGCGATCTTCGTAGGTGCATTCAACCCCAGTGCGGTGGCAGGCGGTCTTGCCGGTGTAGGGATCAAAACCGCCATCACCAAGGGCGTGGGGCGCGGTATCTTCTCCAACGAGGCAGGTCTCGGCTCCGCCCCCATTGCCCATGCCGCCGCCGATGTGCAGCACCCGGTCCAGCAGGGCATGTACGGCGTATTTGAAGTATTTATGGATACCATCGTGGTGTGCAGCATGACGGCAATGGTCGTTCTGCTGGGCGTCGGTGTGGATAACATCGGCTTTGGGAACGACATTGGCGCAACACTTACCATCAACGGTTTCCAGTCCGTCTTCGGCGGGGCGCTGCCGGGCGTCGTTGTCGCGGTCTGTCTGACGCTGTTCGCCTTGTCTACCGTCCTCACGTGGGGGCTGTACGGCGGACGCTGCTGCGAATTCCTGTTTGGCAGCACCGCCGCGCGGGTCTATCAGGTGGCATTTTCTCTGTTTGTGATCGTCGGCGCAACAATGGAGCTGTCCACCGTATGGGCATTGGCGGATACCCTTAACGGACTGATGGCGATTCCCAACCTTATCGCCCTCGTGGCGCTCAGTCCCGTGGTCATGAAGCTTTGCCGGGAATATTTTTCCTCTGTCAAGCGGGCAAAGGAGCATTAAAAATTTATAATGGGAGCGCACTGTTTTCTTCAGCGCGCTCCCATCGTTTTTTCTGCATGAAATTTCCCACCCGCGCAAACACTAACAACGAAAAACACCGCAGGAGGAAGAAAAAAATGAGCGAAGAAACCAAAAGCACCCCATCGGCAGAGGAGGAAAACGAAACAGAATGCGACAGCCAACGGCTTGTGGATCTCGGATCGGCAGTCAACCGCTCAGAGCGGGGAAATATCTACACGCTGACCATTGTGGGACAGGTTGAGGGACATCAGCTTGCCCCCGAAACCGCGAAAACCACGAAATACGAACACGTCATGCCCCTGCTGGCAAGTCTTGAGCAAAATGATGAGGTAGACGGCATTCTGCTGCTGCTCAATACCGTAGGCGGCGATATTGAAGCAGGTCTGGGCATTGCGGAGCTGATCAGCGGTATGAGAAAACCAACCGTCAGTCTGGTTCTGGGCGGCGGTCACTCCATCGGCATCCCGCTGGCAGTGGCTCCCAAGGTGAGTATGATCGTTCCCAGCGCCTCTATGACCATCCACCCCGTCAGAATGAACGGAAGCATCATCGCCGCTCCCCAGACCTATAACTATTTCGAGCGAATTCAGGAGCGGATCGTGAGCTTTGTTGCCCGCAACAGCAAAATTGAGAAAGAAAAATTTCTGAGGCTAATGCTCAAGACCGGTGAAATGGCAGCAGATGTGGGCAGCGTCATTTACGGCGAGGAAGCGGTTGAGCTGGGACTGATCGACCGCATAGGAAATTTAAGTGACGCGCTGGAATGTCTGTACGATCAGATCAAACAACAGCGGGAAGAAGACTAAGAAAGGAGTGCTGCATTTTTTCATGCAGCACTCCCTCAGCATTTATTCACCCAACATAATAAGAAGCAGATAGGACGCGGGGTACAGAGCCTCCAATTCCTCTGCGCTGTACTGCTCAGCAAGACTGAGCGCGTTTGCCTTAAAGGTATCGAACCACTGCTGTCCGGTAAACGGCAGGGCATCCATTGTCAGAGTTCCCTCGCCCCACGCCTGCGCGATCTCACGGCAGGCTGCTGCCATGATATGCCCGCGCAGGCCATGCTGCCCACCCTTCAGAAATTCAGAGAAGCAGTAGTGGATCGCATGTATTCCATAGTCCACCAGCCCCTCAAACTCCGTTTGATGCTCCGCAATATAGTCACCTGGGTTGGAGGAGTGGGCGGGAGAGGACGTAATCTGAGAAAGCAGGTACTCGATATCCACGTTTGCCACCGAGTTCGCCGTGTACTCTGCTCCCTCATCCGGCATTACACTGTATTCCAGATACTCAAACGACCATGGATTCGTCGTTTTTATCACGCCGTACTCGTTGCTGCCTTTCTGCGCAAAGTGAAGAACAAATGTCCCCTCTCCGCTGTCATATTCTGACCACATTGCGTTTGCACCCCAGTTATCAAAGGTCAGCAATCCGGCAGTTGAAAATGTTCCCATATAAATGGTATCACCTTTACGCTGATAAACATATACCCGGGCAGCACCGTCCCCGCCATACTGCACGTTGGTTGCAAGCTCGGTCACACCGTCCCCGTTCCAGTCCACAGCATAATCTTTTGCTTCCCCGAAGCCAAAGCTTTCAGCGATCAGCCACTGCCTGCCGTCCACAACGGCGTAATAGGAGCGCATAGACCACTCCCCAATGCTTTCGGAGATGATATACCCATCGCAGCCCATGATATCTGTGAAGGAAGAGATGCGGGTACTCCCTGCAATATTCTCTGAACCGTCGCTAATACCGTTCAAAACCGCATACGCCTTTTCCTCGCACTCCGCTTTCAGCTCCGCCATACAGTCCAGTGACAGCACCTCGTCTACGACCTGCGGCGGGAACTTGTTGTAAAGGGCGTGAGCATGGGCTTCGCCGTCCGGAGCCTCCCAGTAGTCTTTCAGAACATATTCTCCACCCTCACCGATGGTAAAAGTGATAGCAGTGGGGATACACCATGCGGTCACCAGGGTCAATGCTTCATTCTGAACACTATATTTTGCCTGATACGCGACCAGATAAGCGGTCATTTCAAGCCCGCGGTCACCGGCTTCAAACGTTGCCTCGCCGCTCATGACCTCATTTGCAAAGAGCTTATGGCTCTCCACATGGATCAGACCGTCCGGCTCATCGCTTGCGTAGCGGCTGAGGAGCGCCGCAGAGATTGCTTCATCAAGATCCATATACTTCCCTTCATCGGAAGACATGGGAAGATCCTCCCATTTTGCACTGTTGGGCGGCACAGGTTCTTCGGTGGACACCAGATTTCCCTCACCATCGTAGAAATACTGAGAAACGGTTGCATAGCCCTCCCCCTTTTTCCATGACCATAGGGACATGTACGGCGCGCTGACAAAGCTGTCTGTCAGAACAAGCTCCCCGCCGTCTTCCGCGCGATACACACGTTCGATCGTTTCAACATTGGGATTGGTAACAAAAATCACATCAAACGTGTTGTCATTACGCATCTCGCCATTGATATCCGCCACCGCGGGATGTCCACAGAAATAGATACCATTTCCCTCGGACACAGCATTTTCATAAACATGACTGCTGATCAGACGATAGCCCTCTCCGTTGGTCTGGAAGACGGCAAAGCCAAGATCTGTCATTTCCGCATTGTTTGAGCTTTCACCGGAACGGAAACCGACAATATGATATCCTTGGATATCATCGCTCTGGTAGTGGGAAAAGCAATCAACGTGACCATCTGCCGCGCGGAGCAGAGAGCGCTGAAAGAAATTCACATTGATATGCCCGGACCGGAAGCTGCTCTCCAGACGATAGAGATACCGCAGATTGGTATCGTCCGATCCCGCCTGTCCACGTTCGGATATATCCTCCCAACCATAGGCGAGATAGGTTTTTCCGTCCTTCGTCTGAAACACGAGATAAAAGTTATCGCCATTGATTCTAAGAATGTAGGCATCGGTAATGCTTTTTATCTTCACAGTTTCGCGCATATATTCATTCAGCTCATCATTGGTCAGCGGATAGGGTGTCAACCCTCCGACATACTCCCAGCCCTCTCCCTCTCTTCTCTGAAAATAGAGCTGATAATCTGCGGTCACGCAGTACTGCCGGGGCGGCTCAGGTTCCCCATCCTCTGCAGGGTAAAGGATCTCCTCCACAGTATAATCCGCCCCCATAAGGGTCGTATTCTTTGCCACAGGGTCGGTCAAAAAACACACCGCCACAATGACACAGGCAATGACCGATAGCAAAACGATCCAGAATGCAGGTTTTTTATAGTTCAGCACAGATCTCACCCTTTCTCTGACCCCCACCTCGCCAAACGCCAGCGGGCAGGCGGCGATCATGCGGTGGTCGATACTGCAGGATACCAACGCCTGCGTATAATCCGCCCGTTGCTCCTTTCCCAATTTACCGATGACCTTTTCATCGCAGGCAAGCTCGATATCACGGCACAGCAGCATGTAGCCGAGCCACATCAGCGGGTTAAACCAGTGGATCGCCAACAGCAGGAAGCCCAAGGGCTTCCACCAGTGATCCCTGCGCTGGATATGCGCCATTTCATGGGCAACCACATGGGAAAATGCTGCTTTTTCCAGCGCAAATGGGAGATAGATGCGCGGTCTGATAATACCCAGTACAAAGGGTGACGCGATATTTTCACTCTGGAATATATTATCACGAAAGCAAACCGCCGTACCGACCCTGCGGCGCAGCCGCCAATAGCTGACAACCGTGTACAGCAGCATCAAAATAACGCCTACTGCCCAGACAATCGTCAGAACGGTCATCACATTCACGCCGTTATTCGCCGGAACGGTAACTCCCTCAAAGTAGCGGTCACCCAGATATTCATTTACCCGGTTGTCCACCGAAGGAATGCCGGTTTGAATGTCAAAGCTCGGACCGGTCAGCACCTGCTGGGGAATGGTTTCCCTGCTGGGAACCAAGCTGAGCGCGCTTTCAATGGAAAAGGGCAGGAGCAGCCGCGCGCCAACGATACCCCACAGCAAAACATTGACCCATTTCGGCGCCTTTTGGGTAAAAAAACGCAGTGCCAGCACAGCGGCGATCAGCCAGCTTGCCGATATGCTCATGTTGACAACGCCTAAAAACAGCTCCAACACGTTCATTCTCCTTTCCGGATGCGGTCGATCATCTCCTGCACCTCGTCCAGCTCCTTTTCGGAAAGCTTCTGATGTCTGGTAAATGCCGCAACAAAGGCAGGCAGTGAACCTTCAAACTTTTTCTCCACCAGTTCATTGATCTCAGATGCCTGCACCTCGTCCTTGGACACAAGCGAGGTGATACTGCCGTTCTCATTCCTTAGAACTCCCCGCTCTCCAAGCCGCTTAATGACGGTGTAGGTCGTGGTCCGCTTCCAGCCCAGCTCCTCCAGACACAGCCTTACCAACTCCACCGCTGTTATGGGCTCATGCTCCCACAGGATCAAGCAAAATCGGTACTCACTTTCAAAAATCTTTGGTGTCTCCATAAACACTCCTCCTGTCTAATGCGTTAGACTATCCGTCTTTAGTCTAACGCATTAGACAATCTTTGTCAACAACTTTTTACCTTGCGGAAATATAATCAAGTAGAACAATAAATTTGGGTTTGTTGATTTTATTTGTTCTGTGACGCTGACGCGGCAGAGGTTGCACCATCTATTTGATAGCTGGTTCAGCCTCCGGCGGGTTACTTTCTATAGAAAGAAAGTAACCAAAGTTCTCCCAAGGGGAGCCCTCTTGGGTATCCCCCAAAACAGAAT
>JAZOBV010000116.1:0-9061 GCA_045596145.1 Candidatus Pelethomonas sp. | reverse complement strand
TGCGCAGAGACGCCGTAATATGTTATGCGATTATATATTCGCCGCGAACCAGAAGGATGGTTTCCGCCGCCGCCAGTACGCCACGCTGGGCGGTCATCATGTACAGGTGATTTTCCTTCAGAGCAACGCCGTGGTTGATGGTCGAGCCGTCCGTGGTGTCCACCAGACCGGGTACGCTCATTCCCTCGGATACGCAGGTGGCGCTGCCGCTGCGCAGCAGCACCTCGCAGCCTGCGCTGCCGTAGAGCGTCTGCCCCGCGGCGAGGGTCACCGCAGAAAAGCTCACTGCCACACCGCCGCTTTCGTCGCTGTAGGAGCTGCCAAGCTCAACGAGGATATCCCGCTTGGTCTCATTGATCTGCTCCATCAGCTCCGCGGTCAGCAGCTCGTTGCGCGCGACGAGCTTTTCGTCCACATCATCCAGGATCTGCTGGAGGAAGACCTCATTGAGATAGCTGAGTGTCACCAGAGGGTCGCCCTGCGAGCCGACCTCTGCCGCGATGCCGACAAAAGCCGCCAGAACCGTTCCCACCAACATGATGCACACCGCGATGCGAAGCTTATGTTTTTTCATATCTGTTCTCCTGCTGTGTATTTTCTCCTTGACCGGCAGGGGAGAGCCCTGCCGGTCCTGTCGTTTATTTTGCGTGCTATACAAAGCGGTCCCCCGGCAGCCCAAAGCTGACGGCGATCGCCGCGTCCACCCGGTCCATCAGTTCCCGGTCCACACGCCCCATTTTTTCCCGCAGCCGCCGTTTATCCAGCGTGCGGATCTGCTCCAATAATACCACAGAATTGCGGGTAAGTCCATAGTTTTGCGCAGCAAGTTCGATATGTGTCGGCAGGCGCGCCTTTCCCGTCTGGGATGTAATGGCTGCCGCGATCACAGTGGGGCTGTACCGGTTGCCGGTATCGTTCTGAATGATGAGAACGGGACGCACGCCGCCCTGCTCGCTCCCCACCACCGGGCTGAGGTCGGCATAATAGATGTCGCCGCGTTTTACGGTTGTATCCACAGTGTTCACACTCCGAGGGAAGAAGTGCCCAAATCTCTTGAGCCACTATCATTCTCCCACGCAGCAGCGGAATTTATACCGCTCTTTTTGCCCCGTTCTATCTTATGCGCAGGTCAGCGGAGGTGTGACAGCGTTACCGGACCTCCGTGTCTGTATTTCGCTCGCCGGTCACCTCAAAGCGTGACCATGTGACCTCGAACAGCAGTGTTCCGTCCACCGTGATCTCGCTTCGCAGCGGCAGCAGCGTTTCCCTGTCAAACCATGTGGTGTACATCGTGCCCGGTTCATCGCTCAGATCGCAGCCCAGCCGGATGCAGACACGGTCACCGATGGTCTCCTCACTCTGCTCGCCCGGATATCCCCAAGCGGCGGCCTCCATGAGCTTGGGCAGAGCGACCACCGGCGACACTGCCGCCGCGGAATAGGTTCCCGCGTCCAGTGAGATATCATCATAGCTGAGCGTCAGAGTGCCGTTCTCCACCTGCGCGGAGATTCCGGCAAGATTTTCCGGCGACAGCACTGTCACGGTGCTTTTTTCCGGTGTGTATGCGCACAAAAGTTTGTATTCCCTCACCTCGTCATCATAATGGCAGACGATCTCCGCCTCCATCGTGGCGGACTCCACGGCGGCATACTGCTGCTGGAGCTGCAGCGCCGTATCGTCCCGATCTCCGCCGCCGCAGGCGGTCAGGAGCAGTATCAGCATTGGCACAAACAGAAGCACCTTTCGCACGGTTTCTTCCTCCTTGCATCGTTTTCGGCGGCAGAAAGCCTGCCTGTCAGCACATTTTATGTGTCAGAGAGGCTTTTATGCCAGAACATGGGGAGAAATCAAAATAAGATATTCCTAAAAAAGTTTTTTTCATTATGCTAAAGAAAATGCTATACAAATGCCTGCGGTTTTGGTATATTAGAAGGTAGATATTTTTATTAATGGAGGTCTTACTATGGGTGCATTAATTGATCTGATCTATGCCGGCTCCAACGCGGTCGCCGGTCTGACTGAGGGAGCTGTGAACGATGCCATTGCAAAGCATGGCGCTGACACTCCCATCACTTTCCCTGATACCGCGTATTTTTTCCCCACGATTTACGCCGCCACCGGCGTTAAGGTGAAGACGCTGGGTGATCTTCCCGCCTGCGTGGGCGTGCTCAAGAGCCTTATCACTGGGCAGGACGATTTGGGACAGGCGCTGAATGCCGGTCTTGCCACCGCTGTGGGTGCTGAGATCATTGAGGGTCTCAAGTACATCGGCGGCGCTGAGCCCTACGCCGCCGAGTCCGGCATCGGCTTTGTGCCCGATCCTATCATCCGTTCCCTGGGCGTTCCTCTGGTCACCGGCGATATCCCCGGTGTTGCCGTCGTTCTCGGTAAGGCGGACAATGCCGCTGATGTGGCGAAGGTCGTCAAGGATTACCAGTCCAAGGGTATTCTGACCTTTATGATCGGTGATTGCATCGAGCAGGCGCTGGATGAGGGCGTGAAGATGGGTCTGGAGCTGCGCGTCGTTCCTCTGGGTCACGATGTCACTTCTGTTATCCACGTTGTCACCGTCGCTATTCGCGCCGCTCTGATCTTCGGCAATGTTCAGCCCGGTGATCTCGCAGGTCTTCTGGATTACACCAAGAACCGCGTTCCCGCCTTTGTCAACACCTTCGGCGCGCTGAATGAGGTCGTTGTTTCTGCCGGTGCGGGCGCTATCGCACTGGGCTTCCCTGTCATCGTGGATCAGGATCTGGGCGACCTGCAGGTCCCCGGCGCACTGGAGAGTGAGACCAATTACGATGAGACCGTCAAGCGCTCCCTCGGTCTGCGCAACATTAAGATCAAGGTCAAGGAGCTGCCCATCCCCGTTGCTTTTGCCGCCGCCTTTGAGGGTGAGATCATTCGCAAGAGCGATATGAAGGTGGAGTTCTGGTCCAGCAGGAACACCACCTGCGAGCTGGTCACCACCCGCGGTATGAATGAGGTCGAGGATCACAAGATCACCCTTGTGGGGCCCGACATCGACAGCGGCGAGGGCGAGTATCCTCTGGCTACATATATTGAAGTCGCCGGTGCCAGGATGCAGAAGGATTTCGAGTCCGTCATCGAGCGCAAGATCCACGCATGGTTCAACTACATGGAAGGCGTTATGCACACCGGTCAGCGCAACCAGTTCCGCATCCGCATCTCCAATGATGCCTTTGAAAAGGGTCTGCGCATGAAGCACTTCGGTGAGGTTCTGTACCACATGATCATGGACGAGTTCTCCGCCGTTGTGGATAAGTGCCAGATCACCCTCGTCACTGACAAGGCAGAGGCCGAGCGCATTCTGAATGAAGAAGCTATGCCCACCTATAACGCCCGCGACGAGCGTCTCAGCTCCATGACCGATGAGAGCGTTGACCGGTTCTACACCTGCATCCTCTGCCAGTCCTTCGCCCCCAGCCATTGCTGTGTGGTCACCCCTGAGCGTCTGGGTCTGTGCGGCGCGGTGAGCTGGCTGGATGCCAAGGCAACCAAGGAGCTGAATGATGCCGGTCCCTGCCAGCCCATCAGTAAGGAGGGTTGCACCGATGAGCGCATGGGCTATTATCCCGATGTTGACCGCATGGTCCACGCCGCCACCCAGGGCGCTGTGGGCAAGGTCAGCCTGTACTCCATTATGGAGAACCCCATGACCAGCTGCGGCTGCTTTGAGTGCATCTGCGGCATTGAGCCCATTTCCAACGGTCTGGTGGTCGTTAACCGCGAGTTCAAGGGCATGACCCCCACCGGCATGACCTTCGGTGAGCTGGCTTCCATGACCGGCGGCGGTGTGCAGACTCCCGGTTTCATGGGTCACGGCCGCCACTTCATCGCCAGCAAGAAGTTTGCCGCCGCCGAAGGCGGTATCGCCCGTATCGTCTGGATGCCCAAGGAGCTGAAGGATGACGTTGCCGCCCGTCTGAACAAGACCGCAAGGGAAATGCTGGGCATCGACAACTTCTGCGACATGATCGGCGACGAGACCATCGCCACCGATGCTGAGGAGCTTCTGAACTTCCTGACGGAAAAGGGTCATCCCGTTCTGAAGCTTGAGCCTCTGATGTAATATTCAAAAAGGAGATTTTGTATGGCGAGAAAATGCCCCGATTGCGGTCATTTCAACGATGACGAACTGATTTTTTGCGAGGAGTGCGGTGAACCCGTTGATCCCAAGACCCGCCTGATGATGGAACTGGAAGGCACCAAGTCTTCTACCTCCCGTTCCGATGCCGGCAGGAGCGCTTCCGCTTCTGATGAAGGCGCTGCCCGCGGGGGCAGACGCAGGGATGAGGACGATGATGATTATGTCCCCTTCTACCATGTTGAGGAGGAGAAAAAATCTCCTGTCGGTCTGATCATCGGTCTTGCGGTGGTCGCCGCTGTGGTGTGGTTCCTGTTTTTCCGTTAAAATATCAAAAAATGGAGTGTTGTGCACTAAAAATGCGCAACACTCCATTTTTTAGCGATGATTTTATTTGACCTCAAATTCCTCACAGAAAAACTGGCTTTTCTGAGTGCCGGTCTCGCCATAGAGCGTGAAGGTCTTGCAGATACGGTACTGACCTGCTTCCAGTGTCCCGTACAGCCAGCTCCAGTCCAGCTCAAATATCAGATCTTCGCCGCTGTGGAGGATCCGGGACATCATATCCCACACGGGCTCCTCAAAAGTTGTGACCGGATCCCAGAACATGCCGTCATCGCTTCTTTCAAGATAATAATCCGCGCCGGTCTCCAGTCTGCCCTCGGCGATGCCGCCGCTCTGGCTGATGATCAGGGTCAGTCCGGTGGAGGAAACATTTTCCACCGTCATGTGGATGCCCCAGTCCTCCGCCCACGTTTCCTCAGTATGCGTTTCACTTTGGACTGTACGGCAGGCGGCAAAGGAGAGCAGGCAGGAAAGAGTGATAAGAAGTACGAATACTTTTTTCATGGAAAGATCCTCCAAAAGATTTCTGCCTGTTTGACGAAGGGCGGGGGAGAAAGGTTCCCGGTCAATCGGTGCCGTGAAAGTGATCGTAGACCGCTTTTGCGGTGTTTTTCGGTACCACGGCGCAAAGCTCGTCATAGCCCGCCTCACGGACTGCCTTGATGCTTTTGAAATGCTTCAAAAGGGCGGTGCGGCGCGCTTCACCCACGCCGGGGATAGCGTCCAGCGCGGATCCGCGCACACTTTTGCCGTGGCTTTCTCTGTTAAAGGTGATGGCAAAGCGGTGGGTCTCCTCCTGGATCCGTCCGATCAGGGAGAATACCGCTTGATTGTGCTGTATGCCGATCTCCCGCCCCTCCGGGGTGATGAGGGCGCGGGTGCGGTGGCGGTCGTCCTTGACCATGCCGAAGATGGGAATAGCCAGCCCAAAATGCTCCGTGACCCGGCGGGCGACCCTTGCGTGCTCCTCACCGCCGTCGATCAGAAGAACGTCGGGCAGGGGCATGAATTTCTTGTCCTGCTCCATGTAGTGGGTAAAGCGGCGAGTGAGGACTTCTTCCATGGAACGGTAGTCGTCGGGATGCCCCGCAAGCTCCTTGATGCGGAAGCGGCGGTAGCGCTCCTTGGCGGGGCGTGAGCCGTGGAAAACCACCATCGCCGCCACGATATCCTCCGCGCCGGTGTTGGAGATGTCGTAGGACTCCATCCACTCCGGTGGTTCACCGAGTCCCATCAGCTTGCCAAGCAGCTCCAGCGTGCGGTCGGTGCGCTCGGCGGCGGTGGTCTGACGCTCGGCCTCCTCCCGGGCGTTGTCCGCCGCCATGCGGAGGACTTCTGCCCGTTCGCCCCGCTGGGGGATCTTCAAAGTGACCTTGTGCCCTGCTTTTTCCGCCAGAAGCTGCTCCAGAACCTCCCGGTCCCCGATCTCCCGCGGAATGCAGATCTCTCTGGGGAATACGCTGCGGGTGCTGTAATATTGCAGCAGCAGGGCAGAGAGGATCTCCGCTTCGTCTCCGGCGGCGTTGGCTGAGAAAAGCTCCGCCTCCCGTCCGGTGAGCTGTCCTTCCTCGTAATGGAGCACCGCGTAGCAGCATTTGGTTTCCAGATACAGCCCCCATACGTCCGTATCCGCGCAGATGCCGGCGATGACCTTCTGCCGCTTGGTGAGGACACGAATGGCTTGGATGCGGTCGCGCAGGGCAGCGGCCTCCTCAAAGCGGAGCTCCTCCGCCGCCTGCAGCATATCCTGCTCTAGCGCGGCGGTCACAGAGCGGATCCTGCCCTCCAGAAGCTGCACTGCCATGTCAATGCGGCGGTTATATTCTTCGGCAGTCCTGTCCGCGCGGCAGAACGCGTCGCACCGCCCCATGTGGTGATTTAAGCAGGGACGATCCTTTCCGATATCCCTCGGAAACCGCTTGCCGCAGGTGGGCAGGCGCAGGGCGTTGCAGATGGCATCCAGCGCGGCCTTGGTCTCGCCCCGCCCGCCGTAGGGGCCGAAGTAGCGTGCGCCGTCGTTCTGCACCCTGCCCACGATGCTGAAGCGGGGATACGCCTCCCGGCTCAGACGCACGAAGGGATAGCCCTTATCGTCCTTGAGCAGGATGTTGTACCGGGGCATGTGCTGTTTGATAAGGGCGTTTTCCAGAACCAGTGCTTCAAATTCGCTGCCGACGATAATGGTATCGAACTCCACAACCTGCGCGACCATAGTCTGGGTCTTGGGATGGTGGGTGCGGCTGTCCTGAAAGTACTGGCTGACACGGTTTTTCAGTTTTTTCGCCTTGCCCACGTAGATGATCGTGCCGTCCCTGTCGTGCATCAGATACACGCCGGGGGCGAGGGGCAGGCTGTTGGCTTTTTCCAGAAGCTCCGATTTGGTCATAACTGTGCCGTCCTCTGCTGTTTTTTCTTACTATATCATACCGGAATAAAAGAAAAAAGAGGTTCTTGCCGGGTAAGCGGCAGGAACCTCTTCTTGTTACGCGTTGCTTATTCGCCGAAATCGCCGGAGCTCACGAGCTGAGCCAGAGCCTCAACAGCTTCCTTCTCGTCGGAACCGTCAGCGATCAGGGTGATGGTGGTACCCTTGACGATGCCCAGGGAGAGAACGCCCAGCAGGCTCTTTGCGTTGACGCGGCGCTCATCCTTCTCGACCCAGATGCCGCTCTTGAACTCGTTGGCTTTGCGGATGAAATGAGTGGCGGGTCTTGCGTGCAGACCAACCTCGTTATTAATGGTAACTTCCTGCGTATACATAGGCCAATCTCCTCTTCGAATCTCTCGATCTGCGCCAATATACGCGCAGACGGGGGAATATAGATTTATGTTAGCAAATTTCTTTCTTTCCGTCAACAGCACATTTTACAAATTTCTCTTTCGGTTGCTGTGTTACATCTGCTGTTTTCGTAAAAATTATACAATACAAAAGCAGGTATCACAAATTTTGCGGTTTTCTGATGAAAAACCACAAAAAGTAACCGCTTGCGGTCTGTTCCCGGCTGACTGTGTGTCCGCTGTGGTCTGTTTTATTATATGCGCAGCAGCAGGTTTTTTTGCATCTGTTTGGAGCGATATTGTGTGGCTGAAAAATTTTTTAAAAATATTGAATTTCTCTTGCTTTTTTGAGGGTATGGGATTAACATGGTAATGTTATCTTACACTGGAAGATAATTGCTTTTTCACACTGTGACGGTAAATCGCCTGCTTCGCGTTCAAACGCGGAAAGGACGTATGTTTTCCGATGCCGGTCGGTCTGTGTTTCCTTTCTGGGGAATGGCTTACCGGAGGGAGAACAGGAGCCTGCGGCAAGGGGGGACCGGGACTCCCGGCACGGTGCTGCGGAGGCAGCTTCCGGAAGAAACAAATACAGAAAGGGAAAAACCAATGAAGAAGCTTACATCTGTACTGCTCTCTGTGGTCATGCTGATGTCTGTTCTCTGCATGCCCACGCAGGCGTTGGAGGCAGATGACTGCCTTGCTGCGTCTGTAAGCGTTGACGAAACGACCGGTTTGGTGACGGTAAAGGTTATTGCTCAGCGGTCGACCACCAACGGCAAGTTTACTGTTGATTTCAGTCGAAAGCATTTGACCTATACCGGCATTTATGTGAACAGTGTAATGTCCGAAGTGGTGGAGAACGGCGGCACGCTGAGTGTCGGCTATGCCAGTACGACGAACGAAGCACTGAAAGCAGGCGGCACGGTTGCGGAAATTTATTTTACCACCGTCGGTTCCTGGAATTCCACCCGAATCAGGATCGCAGTTGCACAGTTCAATGAGTTTGAAGGCCTGAATTCCGAATTGTCTGACATTATAGTCTACAATGAGACTCAGATTGAGCCGGAGCTCCCTGAGAACCCCAATCCTCCCGCGGATCCCGATCCCAATCCCCCTGTGATCCCCAATCCTCCCGTGAACCCCGATCCTACTCCCACTCCCACTCCCGGTCCCACCCCCACCCCCACCCCCGGTGAAGATGAGGAGCCCGAGGTCACCGTTGATCCCGACGGTACTGTGACTGAGACCGTCAAGAATGAGGACGGTTCCACCACCACCACCGTCGAGACTCCCGAGGGAACCACCTCTACCACCGTGACTGACGAGGACGGCAAAGTTGTTGAGGCTTCCGCAGAGATCTCCAGGGACGTTGAGGACGGCGAGACCGTCACCATCCCTGTTGAGGTTCCTGCCGCTTCCAGCAGCGACAAGGCAGTGAGCGTTGAGATCACGGTTCCCGCTACGGTTGAGAACGTTGTGGTTGAGATCCCCGTAACCGATGTTACCCCCGGCTCTGTTATCGTGCTGGTGCACGAGGATGGCACCGAGGAGATCGTCAACAACACTGCTCTGACCGAGAATGGCCTGGCGATCACCGTTGACGGCTCCGTTACCGTCAAGGTCGTTGATAATACCAAGGACTTTGGCGACACCGCGGATCACTGGGCAGAAAACGCTGTTACCTTCGTTACCTCCCGTGAGATCTTCAATGGCACCGGCAACGGCGACTTCACTCCCGAGGGTCAGATGACCCGCGCCATGATGATGACTGTTCTGGCACGTCTGGGCGGCGCTGATACCAGCGTTGAGAATAGTGAGGACTGGGCT
>JAZOBV010000115.1:0-14147 GCA_045596145.1 Candidatus Pelethomonas sp. | reverse complement strand
GGCTGCGGCCCCGGCATCGGCCCGGGCTACGACAAGCTGGTCCTGATCATCTCCCGCGCCAGCTCCGCCCCCCTGGTCGCCAACGCTCTGGAGTTCGGCGCTCAGCTGGTCAAGGGCAAGATCTTTGATGTTGCTGCCAAGGAGTTTGCCGCCGCTGAGAAGGCCGGCCTGAGCAAGATCCTGGCCGCCCGCAAGGCCGCCAGCAAGCCCGCCGCTGCCGAGGAAGAGGACGTTAAGGCTCCTCCCGCTGAGCCCTGCACCGCTTCCATCCCCGGCGTTGAGGTCATGGATCTGGAGGATGCTGCCAAGGCTCTGTGGAAGGAAGGCATCTATGCCGAGACCGGCATGGGCTGCACCGGTCCCATCGTTATGATGAGCGACGCAAATCTGGAGAAGTCCAGGGAGATCCTAAAGAAAGCCGGCTATATCGGCTAAGGAGGCGCAGCGATGAAAGTCATCGACATCGTCAATAAGACCGAGCTGGATCTGACCAATGAGGAAATGGTGGAGCTGATGCTCAACCACAACCGTCAGGTTGATATCATCTGGGCGGAAAAGAAGACCGATGAGGACGGTCACGTTTGGGACAAGGAAAACTGGACCTGCGTGGACGGCAAGCGCTTTATCCGCAGTTATTTCAACGGCGACCGCGCATCCTCCGACTTCTCCGGCTATAATATCTACGACCTGAAGGGCTACTTCCTCCCCGAGGAAGCAAAGGAAGTCCATCTGGGTTAAAATGATCAAAGGAGTGCAGCATCCGCTGCACTCCTTTTCTATTCCTTATAGCTGTAAACAATCTGCCCGCCTCATTTTAGCAGCACCGGCTGATGCTGCTTTCCTTCCAGCGCGGCGCTGACCGTAGCAGGAAGCTGCGAAAGATCAGCGATCAGTGAGCAGGGCTTTCCAACCGCATCATCCTGTCCAAATGGCACAAAATAGTAATTCTTTCTTGCCAGCAAGGTCCCGATATTCGCGGCAGAGCCGCTGAGACCGTCATTGGTCGCAATTCCGACGACAACAGGGCGGTCATTTCTCAAATGCGCCTTTGCCGCCATCGTCACCGCCGAATCGGTGATCCCGTTCGCCAGCTTGCCAAGGGTGTTTCCGGTGCATGGCGCGATTACCAGCACATCCAGCAGCTTTTTTGGACCCACAGGCTCAGCCTCCGGGATAGTCGAGATCACCGTATGTCCTGTTATGCGCTCCAGCTCGGACAAAAGCTCCTCCGCTTTTCCGAAGCGGGTATCCGTCACCGTGCAGACCTCCGAAACGATGGGGATCACCGTTTTATACTCCCCACACAGCACTTCCAGCGCCTTCAAGGCCTCCTTGTGGGTACAAAATGAACCACACAGCGCAAATCCGATCCGTTCCTCTCTCATTACAGCACACCTTTCTCCTCTAAAATATGATAGATCCCATCGCGTATCGCCCGTGCCGCGCTGACAGGTGCCACCTTCCCCGGAAGTCCCCGCTCCACAACAACACGCAAGTCGAGCTTCTTTGCAGCCTCCATGTCGATCCCGCCGGGCAGCGATGCCAATTCCATGAATACGCAGTCCGGCTTCACCCTCCGCAGACGATCCGCGTCCAGAACCATCGCCGGCGCTGTGTTGAATATCAGCTCAAATTCTTCCAGACAGTCGGAAAGCTGACCGAGCCGCGCCGCTTTATACCCATACGCCTCGATCCACGCAAGATCACTGAGCTTTCGTGCCGCCACCGTCACCTCTGCTCCCATTCCCCGCAGCCGGTGCGACAGAAGCTTTCCGATCCGCCCATAGCCAATGACAAGGCAGCGGATTCCCAAAAGGGAGTGCGCTGTCTCCTCCATTGCGCGCATGACAGCCCCCTCGGCAGTCGGCACGGCGTTGGCGATCTGAACCTCCTCGCGGTCATAGTAATCCAGAAGCTCAAGCCCATATTCTTCCCTCAAGTGCGGCGTCAAATGTCCGGTCATACCGCCGAGGATGATCTGCTCCGAACGCAGACTCTTCCATAGTCTGTCGCAGGAAAGCTCCGTATCCGTCAGCGGGAAATTGAGCGTATCTCCCCGGCACACCGGCAGCGGAAGAACGATAATATCCGCCTCCAGCGCATGATCCAGAGGAACGCCAAAGGGCGCACCGCCCTTTTCCAGTCCCCATGTTACTGTATCCCAGCTATCCGAACGTAACAGCCGTGCCAGATGGATCTGCCGCTGATCGCCCCCCAGTACAGCGAAGCGTTTCTTCATCCGCATCCCTCCTCCGCATCAGTATATGCGCGGAGAGTACAATTTGACACAAAATGGACCGCCCGTGCACAAAGCTGTGCGCGGGCGGTTGTTTACGGCATATTCACTGTTCCGACAAACAGCGGTACCTGCGAGGACGAGATGACAAATATAAAGGGACGATCCAGAATAAAATTAATGATCTCATCCGGTGGAGCGGCCGCACCCGCGCCGAACTCCAGAAGAATATAGCTCGCGGCGGTCACGCCTTCCTCGTCGATGCTCACCCGGGTATCCTGATTGATGCTGTCAAGATACACGGGCCACTCACTAATAACAGAGGGCGAGAAATCGTTTCCAGTTGGCTCAAATATCTTCGTCAGTCCCATTTTCTTCAACCCTTCCTCCAGATCCACACTGGCGGAAACATCGAACTTCGGTACAGACAGGTTGACCTTCATCCATTTTTCATTTTCATTGGGAAAAGCATCGCTGCCCGAGATCATGTCCATATAGTCGCCGCTGCGGAGTACATCATTAACGGTCTTATCCTCATCCGGCAGGATAAACCACATGCAGGAGCCGTTTTCCAGCCAGAGCTGCACCGCGCCGTAATCCGGCGCCCAGTAATAGCTCATGTGCCGCTCCTTCACGTTCATAAAGGTACAGGTCACATCACCGGACGCAGTATGGAACGGCGCTTCGGTGTTATTTTCACTTTTGAACTGATCATTCCACTGCGCTTGAAAATAGATCGTGGATACCATCGTCAGCATCGGGATCGTTGTTTCCGGGTTCAGCTTAAATTGACCCGTTCTGTCCTTCAAAAATCCACCCGTCTGATTGTTCATCCAGTTGGTGATGGCTCTATTGGTGCGGTCACTTCCCAAATCCCCCTGATACACCGAGGCGTAATAGTCGTGCGCCAGCGTATCCATGACCTCCTGCTGATAGGTTACCTCGTCATCCAGCCACAGAGAATTGGCAAGCACGCTGATCTCCCTGCCGTTATTCTGATAGACTTCCTCCCAGACGGCGCTGATCCGCTTGCGAAGCACCTCCAGACCATTGACGCCAAGGACATCCAGCACCTCCGACTGCGTTTCTCCCGCCGTCAGCTCCGCAGTCATAGCTAGGGCAATGTAGGCATTGATAGGCGACCACAGGCGGTTGGTGGCATCTACGCCGGCTAGCACTTCTTTGGAACAGTCCTTTGCAAAATCCGCGATAGACTGCACCGAGCCTTCCACGATAGCGCCCCGCTGCTTTCTTTCCTCGTACCACTGGTCAAATTTATCGGAATTGACATTGGGACGCTCCGTTTTTCTCGATTCCGATGCCAGACTGACCGCTTTGGCACTCACTATCAGCGGCAGACTGGGGGTATTCCAAAGCATAACAAAGGCAAGAACAGCCGCAATCGCAGTCTTCCAGCCCCAGCGGTGCTTTTTACGCTTCCCCGCTTCCGCGATGTACTTTTCATCAACGTGATCCAGCGCCCGCGCCAGCTTTTCATTCATATCCATACCCCTCCTTCACGAGAAAGTCCTGTAACTGCAGCCGCAGCCGTCCCAGCCGGACGCTGGCGGCATTCTGCCGCAGATTCAGATCCCTTGCGATGTCCTTGACGGGATCGCCAAACCAGTACCGCCGCAGAAACAGTGCGCGGTTGTCACGGCTGAGGGTAGCAAGAAATCGGTTGATCGCATCTCCCAGCTCCTTTGCCTCCACGGTGTCCTCCAGCGCAGGGGTTGGAATACAATTTGCCAGCTCATCAATGGGAATATCATAGCGTCCGTCCCGCTTTTCCGCCGTATTGTACTTGAGCTTATCCAGCGAGATATTCCGCCCTGTTTTGTACACATAGCCTGCCAGGGGATCGGGTGTTTTGGGCGGAACGGTGTTCCAAACCGCAAGATAGGTGTCGTTCACCGCCTCCTCCGCGTCCTGATGCACGCCAAGAATGTTCCTTGCAATGGACATCAGCCGTTTTCCGTACCGCCCCGCCAGCGCATCAATGGCGCTCTCTGCCCGCTCCAGCAGTAATTTCAGTATCTTTTTATCATCCATAAGCTTCCCTCCTTACCTGTTAAATAGAAGTTTACACCGCCAATGTTACATACTTTATCAAGTTTTTCTTAATTATAGCATGTTTGTCAAATTAATCCCCGCTATGTGTTGACACTCGTAAACATCCGTGTTATATTATGCTTACAATCGTAAACAAGAGGTGTGACACTATGACATTAAAGCGTATTGATCTGACGGAAGCGGAATGGAACGTTATGGAGTGCCTGTGGGAGCATTCGCCCAGAACCGGACGCGAGTTAACGCAGCAGCTTGAAAAAACCGCCGGGTGGAACCGCTCCACCACATTGACGCTTCTCTCCCGACTGGAGGCAAAGGGTGCCGTTTCTGCCAACAGCGATGGCGGCAAAAAGCTTTTCAGCGCCGCGCTCCAGCGTGAGGATGCCGCCCTGCAGGAAACGGAGGATTTTCTCAGCCGTGTCTATCACGGGAGCCTGAGTTTGATGGTCAGCTCCTTTACGAAAAAGAAAAACCTCTCCAAACAGGAGATCAACGAGCTTTATGCTATGCTCAGAGAACTGGAAGGAGGCGAAAACGATGCTTGAATGGATCATTTCCTCCACAGCACTGATCGCGGTCATCATTGCGCTGCGGTTTATTCTGAGAGGTAAAATCAGTCCCCGCCTGCAATACGCTCTGTGGGCTCTGGTACTGGTTCGTCTGCTGCTGCCCTTTTCCATCGGAAGCAGCAGTCTGAGCGTGATGAATCAAGTGGAATATTCCTCCACCTATCAGGAAATGACCTCCACCGTCACGGTCATTACACCGGGGAACACACTGCCCGATCAGACGACGGGCGGGAATGCTACCCCACCCCTGTCCGGAACGCAAACGCCCACCGTTACTGTTCCCGGCACCACCCCCTCTGCGGGTCAGACCGTGCCGGAGCAGCCGACTCCCCCGCCCGCACAGGAGGCACCCACGCCGCAAACAGATAAAGATGTCAATATTGCAGCAGCCCTGCGCCGTGTGTGGCTGGGTGGCAGTATTCTTCTGGGCGTTTGGTTTGCGGTGACCAATCTGCGCTTTTTCCTCCGGCTCAAAAAGAGCAGAACGCCTTACGCCACAGAGCGCAAGCTGCCGGTATATGTGTGCGGCGCGGTGGATACGCCCTGCCTGTTCGGTTTTTTCCGCCCCGCTGTATATTTGACAGAAGATGTGGCATCTGACGAGCGCACTACGCGCCATGCAGTCGAGCATGAAATGACTCACTACCATCACAAAGACCATATCTGGGCTGTTCTTCGCTGTGTGTGCCTTGCCGTGCACTGGTTCAATCCTCTGGTCTGGTACGCCGCCTTCCTCTCCCGAAATGACGCGGAGCTTGCCTGCGATGACTCCACCATTCGCCGTCTGGGTGAGAGCGAGCGCGCAGAATATGGCAGAACGCTCCTGCGCCTGACCTGTGAGAAGCGCACCGCCATTCTGCACACCGCCACCACCATGACAGGAAGCGGAAAAAGCATCAAGGAGCGCATTGCGCTGATCGTTAAAAAGCCGAAAATGGCGGTGTATACTCTGATTGCTGTGCTTCTGATCGCCGCTGTCGCTATCGCCTGCACCTTTACCGGTGCGAAGGACCGCCCCCACAGCTTCACTGAGTGGACGGAAAGCCTGACAGTGGAAGAGATCCAGTGGGCGCAGGCATCCAAAGAGTACGGGGTCGAGAAAATTTACTATACCGTCCCCGCCGAGGAGATGGACAAGCTCCGCGCGATCCTCTGCTCCATCACCGATGATGCCTGTTCCCGCAAAAAGCCAGAGGGTGATAATGAAGACGGCTACCGCCTTGCCCTCTACCGCGCGGATAAGCTGTGGCTGTTCAAGTGTCTGAGCGACGGCACCATCGGTCTGATGTTCAATGATGCGGAAACCGGAGCATATTTTGGCTGTGAGGGTTCTTTGCTGATCATTGAAAGTCCCGAGCTGTGGAATTACATTGTGGACACCGTGGATGAAAAGGGTGTCAGCAAAAACGATGACGATAACAGCGGCGACGGGAACAAAACCGAGATACCCGAAGACATTGCTTATGTACTCAACCTGCTTGAAACACTGAAGCCGGAGGAGGTCACGGGTTACAGTGATAATATGCAGGCGGATGCAGAGATCATTGTCCCGCTCATCAACGCCGCTGCAGGAACCTACGCCGGAGAAATTGAGATAGAGAACGAGTGGGAATGGTTCGTCGACCTGCATCTCTCCCAGCGCAGCGATGATTCCGGTTACAATCCGGAGACTCTCAACTTCTGTATTGGCATCAGAGAGGGCATCGTGGATGTGCATTGCCGTCTGGATGCAAATGCCGATCCCTCCGATTATGTTTGCATTCGGCTGCATTCCGAGGAGCTGTGGGACTATATCTTCTCGCTGTACAATCCCGATGGCATCGACCAGCAAGCGCTTGCCCTGTACGGGGATATTCTCGCCGAGCGCGCCCGGTGGAGGATTGCAGAACACAGCACCTATCTTGTGCCGGAAGGATTTCCTGCGCTCACCGGCTATGAGATCACCTATCTCCGCCTGGTGGACAGCTTCCACTACGGATACTCGTTTAGAGTTTACAGATTTGATATCGGCTATCTGACCGACGATCCCGATCCGGGACGGTACGGCTGGCCGCAGGATGCAGGACCGGACGAGCAGGGGCGTATCCGCGGGTACGATTCTAGCATCTATTTCATTGCCGCACACGCGCACGACGATCTGGTGGACTATGGATACTTTCAGGATTGCGAGGCGTATTGTCTGCCGTTGAATCTCCGCATGGATATCGTGGAGACCATTACCGGCGAAAAAGTCCGTCTGGATTACAAGCGCGCGGAGGATGGGAACTCCCTGTACACCTGCGACGGTATTTCCATCTCCATTCCGTATAACTTCGAGCATCTGGTTGAGGCGCATAGAGATCCCGACACATGGTGCTACGGTCTTATCATGAATCCCACCTATTACCTGGATAATCCTTATATAACGGATCAAGCGCTGTTCAATCTGTTCCATATCTGTGAATACTGTGAGGACGGAAGCGGTCTGATCTTCTCCATCCGCCGCTACACGGAGGAGGAATATCAGACGATGTACCTGAACAGTTACAGCCGTCAACAGGTGTTCGCAAGGGATGACGACTATTACTACTGTGTATTCATCCCCACCGGAACGAGTGATGAGGATCCCGAAAAGGCGGCGATCATTGCAGAGCTTTTGGATCAGCAGCTGAAGAAGATCCTCGCTGATATGATCGAGCGCAACGGCTGGCAGGCGTACAACGGGGAAAATGATGGCGATTCCACGCTCACCGATGAGCAGATCAGAGCCAACGCCATTGTGAAGAACTTTGCTTCGCTGAAAGCGGAAGATATCAAGCAGATCCCCGGTTTTATCGGAACGGATTACTCGGATGTCGCGGTTCTCCTCAATGATCTGGAGGAGTATAAAATTGAATCCTTTGAATCCGACCAAAGCTTCTGGAGCCTCACGCTCTACCTCTCCGGCGGCCCGGAGGAATTCAATCACCGAACCGATGAAAATCTTACGATCTATGCCTATGGCGAAGAATCCCGCCTGCAGATCCAGTATCACTCCAAGCTTGGCGTCAGCACCCGGATATACTTTGATTATCCCGCTCTCCATCAGTACATCCGCCAGCAGTATCATACCGACCATGTGATCGCCGAAGAAGCTCTGGCGCTGTACCGGGATATCCTCACCGCCCGTGCGGAATACACGATGAATGTCAGAAACAGCAACTTCGAGGAAGCAAAATTCGTAGACTATGAGATCATGACGTTCCATCAGGTCGGCACGTTTGCGCGTAACGGCATGACATACGAGGTCTATGAATGGGAGATCGCATTCATCACGGACAATATCAACTATCCCTGGGTCATGAACCGGGTTTGGGTGGATAGTGAGCTTCGCATTCGCTCCTATGACTCCTACCCCTATCTGGTAATTCGCTCCGATGGCACGAAGAAGGAACACAATTTCTTCCCGTGGGATACGTATCTTGGGGGAACCGATTTTGAGCGTGAGCTTACCTATGACGAGATCGCGGCAAACTTTGTGCCCGGGAACAGCATTGAAAGCACCGTGGAGACTCTGCCTGTCCTGACTCTGACCGATGCAGAAACTGATACCCTATGCAACGCTGTCATGAGCAACTTGAAAACAGGCTGGTGGAAGGGCGGAGGTCCTCTTGCTGATTGCACCTACGAAGCAGGCGCGTTTGAATGTGTGTGGCGGGAGACCTATGAATATACCGAGCGGCTTTACGGCTACGCAGGCTATTTCCGTTTCGACGAGGCCGGAAACTGTGTAGAGTACTGGTACGCGCCTTCAATCGTGACTCTGAACGCGTCAAAGGAAGTGGTGAATATCTGGTGGCCGGGAGATGGAGTGCATTATGAGGTCGATATCCGCAGTTATTTCCCCGACGAAATCGCGGAATTTGTGGCAGAGCCGAACGAGGAGCGGTATCAGGTAATTCTCGGTCGGTTGATCGAGCTTGCAGCAGCACGCATGATTCCCGAAGCGCCGACGGACATGGAGAAGCGCCTGTCTACATTGACCGCCGAGGATATCAAGTACATCAGTGCATCCATCAGAACACCTAGTACCGCAGATATCGTGAATACGCTGGGTGCTTCGCTGGTAAACCGCGTGGGGCATGACGATAGCACCAGATCGTTCTGGACACTCGAGTTCTATCTCTCCGGCGGCGATGGCGGCGGATACAGCAGCCAGACGGACGAATGGGTTATTCTTTATGCGGGACTGGAGGAAAATATCGTTGAGATCTGGTATCACGAGCCATACAGCACAGCGATTCAGTTTTTTGTGGAGGACGAGGCGCTCTATCAGCTTGTTCGCGGGTCGTACGCTACGGACGATGTGATCGACCAAGGTGCCTATGCCCGTTACAGTGATTTCCTTAACGAGCGCGCACAGGAAACGGTTGACTATAGCCGGGAAACTGTGAACAAATTCTACCCTCTCCCCTACACCGGTTATGAAATCGTCCGCTTTGAGCAAACTGACAGCTTCGAGCGCGACGGCGCGCGGTACGAGGTCTATGAGTGGGATGTTGCATTTCTGCACGATGATCCCATGGAAGTCGGCTGGGCGGGCGGCATGTGGCTGGACAGTGAGCTGCGTGTCCGTGCCCTTGAGCAGGAGACCTATTTTGTCGTGCGCATTTCCGGCGATGTCGTAGAATACGATTTCTTCTTCTGGGACCTCTACTTTGGACCGGACGAAGCAACCGGACGGGAAAACGCCATCGAAACGATCACAAAACGGTTCTCTGACTCTGAAAACTGATTTTTGAGCTAAAAAAGGGCGTGTTGCAATTTTCTGCAACACGCCCACTGTTTATATGTTTTACAACTGAGAAATCAGCCATTCTCCGCTGCCATTTCAGCACGGACATCCTGAATAAGCTGCTCTGCCATATTCCAGTATGCCGAATGGTCACCGGAGCCGTGACGCACCTTTGTCGCCCATTCGCGGGCGGCACGCTTTTCACCGCGGGCGTACAGAATGCCCGCCACAGTCAGACACAGGCGCTGCTCCTGGCCCTCGGAGAGCTCAACCTCCATAAACACGGTCTGATAAGCGTCAAGCGCGTTTTTTTCCGCGATATCTGCCAGCTCAAATTCACCGGCATCCCGATACAGACGGACGAGGTTCATCCACACACGGGCAGCGATCTGGCGGGATTCGGTGAATCCGGGCGCACAGACCAGAGCCAGATAATGCTGCGCGAATACTGCGTCGAGATCCCGCTCGGCATTGAAGTCAATGCCGATGGAATCGCACAGCTTTGCAAGCTTGCTCTCATAGCGGGAGCGGTACAGCGATTTGCTGTCCTTGAAGAAGTTATCAAAAGAACTGAAATAGCAGTGAGGGCAGGTTATGATCTCATGCCACTCCATCTCAAAATCATTATAAGTAACACGAAGATCGTAGCGGTTTTTCTCATTTTCATTCCGGACGGGAATGAGCTTGGATACCTGAATGCGGCTGCCGGAGAACTTCTGGCGGCAGTGGGGACAGGTGTACTCCTGCGGGATCAGATATTTTTTATATTCCGGATGGGTCACGCCGGGATAGCTTCTGTGTCCCTCAAGGTATGGCTCGGGCATGACACCCGGTTCACCGGCGGCATAGCTTACCGGCTTTTCCTCCGCTGCGGGAGATGCTTCGACCACCGGCGGAGTGTAGGGCGCAAACTGGTCGATAATAACGCCCGGTCCCGCTTCGGCAGCACAGCTGTCAACCAGTGCTGTAAGCATTTCGATCGTGTCGCCGCCCGTTTGGATGATCTGACGAAGCTCGTCCAGCACGGAGCGCAGCCTGCGGTCGGCTGTGTTCAGAGAACCTGCCAGCGTTTTCATTGCCGCAAGGGCGTTGAACGGATCACTTTTCGGAAAGCTCTCCAGCTCAGCCTCCGGCAGATAGAGCGCCATGGACCGCTCCAGCGCCACTGCGGTATAGGCAGCGGGCTCGCCGGTCAAAACGTTCATCGTTCCAAAATAATTCGGCGCAGAGGAAATGCCAAGAAGGATCTCGCCGGGCATTCCGTAATTTTTATAAAAGCCGATTTTTCCGGAAAGGATCTTGTAAAGGCTTTTATCAACGTCGCCCTCATAAAAAATGATTTGTTTTTCCTGCAAATTCTGTACAGATGCCTGACTCACAGCAGATTCCTCCTGTCATGTCACATGATAGTTTAGTATAGCACAGTTTGCCATGTAAATCCAGAACAAATCAACAGAATTCCAATTTTTCAAAAATTGCTGCTGCCGCATGTTCTCCCATCTCAGCGCATATATATGGGGCATATCGGGATAGGGAGCGTGTAGGGTCTTGAAAGGGAATATCGAGGAACGCGCCTGTGAGCTTGCGGTCTATATGATTGAAAACCGCACCACCGTGCGCGAGGCAGCAAAAAAATTCGGCGTGTCCAAATCCACGGTACATAAGGATATCCAGGAGCGTCTGCCCCTTTACAACCGTCCGCTGTATCTACAGGTCAAGGAAATCCTTGATGAGAACAAGGCGCAGCGTCATATTCGAGGCGGAATCGCGACACAGAGAAAATATCGGGGCACACCGTGATCTCACACGGTTTTCCGAGGGACGAACGCAGGGATACGCGTTCGCCCCTCGAAAGCTTGTTTGCCGTTTTGCAGTTTTTGGAGCTGCCCTCTTGTCATCCTTGCCCATGTCGGCTATAATAAATAGAAATTGACCCGGTACGAACCCCACGGCAAGGAGCACACCCGATATGAAACGACGTACAACTTTTTTTCAGCACTTCACCAGATTTGCTGTGAGCGCCATTTTCTTTCTTGCGGCAATGGCGGGGATCTACAACTGTATCTCCCGACCGCCGGAGCTCTCTGAGGACAAGGTCGTCCCCCACGAGCCGGACAGCGGAGAAAACGCGGAGGATACTTTCACTCCTCCCGACCTGCGAAAGCCGGATTTTTACACCATACTGGTGGGTGGTCTGGATAATGCCAACGGCGGCAGCGACACCAATCTTCTCGTTGCTGTGGACGCGAAAAACAGTACCATCAATGTACTCAGCCTCCCACGCGACACGCTGCTGAACGTTTCCTGGTCGGTAAAAAAGCTCAACAACGCCCTGCACCACGGCGGATTTTCCCGCACGATGGAGGAAGTATCCAAGCTTCTCGGCATTCCGGTGGATTTCTATGTGACGGTGGATCTGAATGCCTTTGTGGAGCTTATAGATGCCATCGGCGGTGTCCGGTTCAACATTCCGGTGGATATGGACTATGATGACCCCTATCAGGATCTCCACATCCACTTCCCGGCGGGTGAGCGTCTGCTCAGCGGCGAGGACGCGCTGAAGGTCGTTCGCTGGCGGCAGAACAATGACGGCACCGGATACGCTACCGCAGACGTCGGGCGCATCGGCACGCAGCAGGCGTTTTTACTGGAGGCCGCAAAGCAGACGCTGCAGCTCTCCAATCTGGACAAGCTGGATGACTTTGCAAAGATTGTCTACGAAAATATAGAGACCGATCTGACTCTTTCCAATCTCCTCTGGTTGGGCGAGCAGGCATTTGCCTGCGGTGCCGACCGGATCTCCTTCCACACGCTGCCCGGCGATGGCGCGGGGTGGTACAGCGGCGGTTCCTACTACATTCTGGATGATGCCGCAACGCTGGAACTGGTCAACTGGTATTTTAATCCCTATACCTATGAGCTTACACTTGATGATATGGACATTCTTGTTCCGTAATGATCGTGCTGAAAGGAGCGATACATGAAGCAAAGATTCCGCGCCGCGCTGCTTGCGCTGCTGATCGCGGTAAGCGTTTCCCTGTCGGCAAACGCTGCTTTTCTGTTTCCGCCGACCCATGTTTATGATGGTCAGTTTGTGGATGTTTTGCCCGACGACTGGTTTTATAGCAATGTTGCCGCCCTGTATAAGCTTGGTCTGACCAACGGCAAGGGCGACACCAGCCATTTTGAGCCGCAGAGTGATATGACAGTCGCCGAGGTGCTTACTATGGCTGCCCGCCTGCGCAGCCTGCACGACTTTAGCAGCAGTGAAGCGGGAGCGGACTTTTTCCGGACAGAGGGTGACCTGTGGTATACACCGTACGTTGCCTATCTCAAGTTTACCGGTGTCATCTCCGAAGAGTTTGATAAGCGACTGGAGCAGCCGGCAAGCCGTGCCGAGGTAGCACACGCTCTTGCAAGAGCGCTGCCCGGCGAGCTGTTTGAGAACATCAACGCTGATGCCGTGACAGTGGGTTACGCTATGGGCAGGTTTATCCGCGATGTCAACGACTACACACCCTACCAGCAGGATATCCTTGCGCTCTACCGCTGGGGCATTCTCAGCGGTGTGGATGCCATCGGCACCTTCTGTCCCGACATGACGGTTCGCCGCAGCGAGGTCGCGGCGATGGTCAGCCGTCTGGTGGACAGCGATCTGCGTATCACGCTTGATTGGATGATTGAGGACGAGCCGGAGATCTATTCACTTTCCGAGCTTGTCAGCAGTGACGGCAGCTTTTTCTCCGCTCCCGATCCGGAGGACCGTGCCGCGATCGATGCTGATATCCGCTATATGCTTGCCCGCGGGGAGCGGACGCTGGTGCTGGATTACGGTACGCCCCAGCCGGAGGAGCAGGTGCGTGCCATTATGGATGCGTTTCTGAACGGTGTGCGGCGCTACCCCGAACAGACCTATAATCAGATCCATGTGAATTACAATCTGACAAACGGAATGATCACGATCCGGTTTTCCAGCAGCCTATACAGCGAAAACGCTCTTGAATATTACCGTGAGCAGACGCTTGCCTATGCGCTGAGCGTGCGGGAAAAGCTGTACGCCACCGGAGCGCTTCAAAACGATATGACGGAGTATCAGAAGGCACAGGCGTATTTTAACTGGCTGTGCGGTTACTGCGAGTATGCTTTTGACTGCGGTGACACCGACCTTGCCCATAGTGCCTACGGTGCTTTTAGAAACCGCAGCGCCGTCTGCGACGGCTATACTGCGGCGTATAACCTTCTGCTCCGGTTGGAGGGGATCGAGTGTACCGCCCTCGACCTTGAGAAATGGGATCACATGTGGACTATTGCTGTTCTGGATGGTGTCAGCTATCATATCGACGTTACCTGGGGAGACCAGACCAACACTCCGATTGAGTACTACTTCGCCATGAGCGAGGAGGAGTCCATGTCCCGGTTTCAATAAGAAAAATGATAAAAAGCGGTCCTTCCCTTGCGGGAAAGACCGCTTTTCATGTAAATTACTGCTCCTCAGCCAGTGCCTTCGCCTCGGCGATCG
>JAZOBV010000114.1:0-6084 GCA_045596145.1 Candidatus Pelethomonas sp. | reverse complement strand
GGCCAAGCGGTCTTAGGAAGACAAATGTCTTAGCCAACTCCTTGGCTCACAGAACGACATGGCTACGATCCGACTTCATATTCTTTGCGCAGAGACGCTTTTTATGGGAGGGATCAAAATGGATCAGATACCGCTGTACTGCCGGGGCGTTGACTGCGGCACGGCAACGCTGCGGGAGGCGGACGGACGGCTGGAAATATCCGGCGAAATGCCCGATCCGGGAGACGGTCTGTACCGCGCGGCGCTGGTCGGCACGCGGGGTGAGCTGTCGCTGGGAGTGATGGAGCCGAGGGATGGCTCTCTGGTGCTGCGGCGCAAGCCCGCCCTGTGCGACATTGCCCGGATCGGCACTGTGCAGCGCGTACAGGCGGGATGTTCGTTCTCCTTTCACAAAAAGCCGGCATGGGATCAGACGAGCTGCCCGGCGGAGCTGTTTCGTGACCCGTTCCTCCGGGAAAGACTTACTCAGAAGCGGCGTGTCTGGTGGCGGCGTGGGACAAATCGGCTGACGCTGGCAGTCCCACTCAAGCCGGATGCTCCGTTTCCTCTGGAGGCACTATTCTGTTTCGCGCGGGCAGAGCGGATCGAGGGCGAGCTGTGCGCTGTGTTTACTTTTGACGAAAACGACGCGCCGGTTCAAGCCGCGCAGTGTTGATTGAATAAAATTTTCAAAAAAGTTTATGGCATTGACTACCATTTTTCATCTACATGTGGTATACTTCCGTTAGAAAACAGCTACCGCTATGGGAACGGAGGAAAAATGCCATGAAATGCCCCTACTGCGGCTATAAGGAGAGCAAGGTTGTGGACAGCCGTCCCGCGGAAGGCAGCAGCATCCGCCGCCGGAGAGAGTGCCTTTCCTGTGAACGCCGTTTTACTACCTATGAAACCGTGGAGACCATGCCGATGGCAGTCATCAAGAAGGATGGCACCCGCCAGAGCTTTGACCGCAGCAAGGTGCTGCACAGTATGCTCCGCGCGTGTGAGAAGCGCACCGTTCCGCTGGCAAAGCTGGAGCAGATCGCCGCCGAGATCGAGCAAAATCTCCAGAGCGGCGGAGAGCGTGAGATCACCACGGATATGGTGGGACAGCTGGTCATGGAAAAGCTGCGCGGCGTGGACGAGGTCGCGTATGTTCGCTTTGTATCCGTTTACCGCCAGTTTAAGGATATTGACACATTTTTGCAGGAGCTGACCAAGCTGCGGGAAAGCAAATAGCAAGTAAGTACTTCGAAATTTTCCGCAACACATTTTATAAACTACTGATTATTAGAGAGGTGCTGTATGGAGCCGGTCAAGAACAATAAAGAAGAGCTTCCTCTGGAGTATTATACAGAGCGCTATAAGACTACGGATGCCCACGAGATCGCCGCGCGCTGCGCGCTGCCCTATGACGAGGAGACGCGCACCTTCACTTTCACCCTGCTGGGCGAGGAATACCGCATTTCCCATCCCGATTTTGTCATCACCGGCGAGCGGACCCCCACCAACGCCGAACGCATTCTGTTCCTGCGCTACCTGCTGGACGGAAAGAGCGCCATGCCCAGCGGAAAATACCTCACCTACCGCGAGTTCCCCTGGGGAGAGGTGTATGTTCAGCAGTTCACCGGGCGCTGCATCGTACGCTACTCCTTCTCCTACGGCTTCAAGCCGGAGCTTCTCAGGGAGATCATGAAGCATCTGCCCGCAAAGGAAGTGCCTGTCAGCAACGTCGGCTATGAGGTCACGCTGATGCCGGGTCTTACCATGCAGTTCCTCCTCTGGCTGGGTGACGATGAATTCCCCCCCAACGCCCAGATCCTCTTCTCCGATAATTTCCGCTACGCCTTTACCGCCGAGGATATGGCAAATATCGGCGACATCGTCATCAGCCGCATGAAGGCGATTGGGATCGAGCTTTCCAAAAAAGCCTGATCGAATTTTTCCGTGAATGCGGCGAATGATCAAAAAGAGCAAAAAACGCACGAATTTCCCACCATTTTTGGTGGGAAATTTTTGTGAAATATATTGCAATCCACTGTACGATGGTGTATGATATCGTATGCTGAAGGCAGCAAAAATTGAACAGGATTGGTAGAGTAAGCATTGCGCGTAAAGTGGCAAGTGGCTGGGAAGTCGCCCTTGCACGAAGGACCCCCGAGAAATAGGGCCTGCGATGTAATGCTGCATCCGCTACCGCACATTTCGGATGTTTGAGGTACCAATTCAAGGCGCGGCGCGCCGGGAGTTGGTATTTTTTCATTCCGAGCCTCTTGTGCAGTAGCTTCAATGCACCTATCTCCTACAGCCCGCTCCGTCGGGAACAGAAAAAGGAGGAAACGCATATGAAGCGTAACCAAAACAGCATTTTTTCCACCCGCAACATGGTCATCATGGCCGCCCTGATCGCTCTGCAGATCATTCTGGCACGGTATCTCTCCATTCAGGCCAGTGAAACACTCCGCATCAGCTTTGAAACCGTTCCCCTCGCCCTTGCCGGTATGTGGCTCGGTCCCGTAGGCGGCATCCTGGTCGCCCTCATCAGCGACATCCTCGGCACCATCATCTCCGGCTACGGTGTGTGGTTCCCTCCCATCGCTCTGGGGCCCATCTTCTTCGCGGCTTTCTGCGGCTGGGGCACAAAGTATTTCTTCCGCAGCAGCCTTGCCGAGAGCAGGGACATCTGGAAGGTGATCCTCATCACTGCCGTGGCAGGGATCATCAATGCATTCCTCATCGGCATCCCCACCACCACCCTGTACCAGATGATCGTTGTGGGCAAGGACGGTGCGTTCGGCGTTCTGGCCGCCGCCAATTTCCTCTCCCGCATCACCAGCAAACCCATTGTTATCGTCGCATGCAGCGTACTGGTGGCACTCATCAACCGGGCAGTCTACCGTCCCGTGATCAGCCGTATCGTCCGGCGCGGAACGGTATAACCATATCAATTATATAAAAAGAGACAGGTAACAGTTATGACTTACGAAGCAGCGCTTTCCTATATCCACAGCGTATGCTGGATGGGCAGCAAGCCCGGCCTTGAGCGCACCTTCTCCCTTCTGGAGAAGCTGGGAAACCCCCACGAGAAGCTGAAGTTCATCCACATCGGCGGCACCAACGGCAAGGGCTCCACCGCCGCCATGCTCTCCACCATTCTGGAGAAGGCCGGCTATCGCGTGGGCCTCTATACCTCCCCCTTCATCATGCGCTTCAATGAGCGCATGCAGGTGAACCATGAGCAGATCGCCGACGACGAGCTGGCTGTGCTCACCGAGGAGATCCGTCCCTTTGCCGATGCCATGGAGGACAAGCCCACCGAGTTTGAGCTTATCACCGCGCTGGCGATGCTCTATTTTGAGCGTCACAGCTGCGACATTGTGGTGCTGGAGGTCGGCATGGGCGGCGAGCTGGACTCCACCAACGTGATCCACGCGCCCGAGGCCGCCATCCTCACCGCGATGGGCATGGACCATGTCCGCGAGCTGGGCCCCACCATGGCTGATGTCGCCCGCGCCAAGGCAGGTATCATCAAGAGCGGCTCCAGTGTTGTCAGCTACGGCGGCAACGCCGAGGCGGATGCCGTGTTCGCCGAGGTCTGCGCTGAGCGCGGTGTCCCCCTGCGCACCCCCGATTTCTCCGCTATCGTCCCCGGTGATTTTAATCTGGACGGTCAGCACTTCACCTATAAGAACTGGGAGAATATGCTGATCCCTCTGGTAGGACGCTATCAGATGAACAACGCCGCTGTGGTGCTGGAAACCGTTGGACTGCTGCGGGAGAAGGGCTGGAAGATCTCCGACGAGGATGTGCGTGAGGGTATGCGAGCCACCCGCTGGCCCGCACGCTTTGAGATTTTGCAGCGTGATCCCGTCTTCATTGTGGACGGCGGACACAATCCCCACGGTATCCGCGCCACCGCGGAGAGTCTGGAGCGCCTGTTCCCCGGTAAAAAGTTCACCTTTGTTACCGGTGTCATGGCAGACAAGGACGTAGAGGAAATTCTGGGGCTGATCGTTCCCCTCGCCGCCCGGTTCTTCACCGTCAAGCCCTGCAACCCCCGCGCCATGGACGCGGAAGTCCTCGCCGGACGTATCCGTGCACTGGGTGTTGAAGCCACTGCCTGCGCCAGCGTTGCCGAGGGCGTGAAGCGCGCCATCGAGGCCGAGGGTAAGGATGGCGTCGCCTGCGCGCTGGGCAGCCTGTATATGAGCGGCGAAGTGAAGGAATGTTTTTCCAATAAATAACAAAAAGGAGTAATTTCCCCATGGAATTTATCTATAAGGGTCTTGAAGCCGAATTTGACCGCCACATCGTCACCGACGAGGAGGTGGACACCCAGATCGAACGTCTGCGCCAGCAGACCCCCAAGGTGAAGGTCGTCTACGACCGTCCCGCCCAGATCGGCGATGAGCTGGTGCTGGATTACGAGGGTTGGAGCGGTGACGAGCAGTTCCCCGGCGGCACTGCCCAGTATCAGACGCTGGTTCTTGGCAGCGGACACTTTATCCCCGGCTTTGAGGATCAGCTTGTGGGTGCCAAGCCCGGCGAGAAGGTGGATGTGAATGTCACCTTCCCCGAGGAGTATCATGCCGATGAGCTGGCGGGCAAGCCCGCCGTGTTCCACTGCTATATCCACGAGGTCCGCGAGCACAGCGAGTTTGGGCTGGACGATGAGTTTGCCCATGAGCTGGGTCTGGAGAGCTTTGAGCAGATGCGCGCGGCTGTCCGCGAGAGCGTTCAGCGCTTTACCGATGAGCGCGGCCAGATGGATCTGGAGGACCGCCTGATCCGCAAGGCAGCGCAGACTATGGAGTTCGATCCCACTGACGAAGAACTGGAGAACGCCATGGATGAGCAGATGGATACCCTCGCCGGTCAGCTCGCCCAGCAGGGTCTGAGTCTGGAGATGTACGCCCAGTTCACCGGCAAGAGCATCTCTGAGCTTCGCGAAGAGCAGCGCGGCGACGCCAGAGAGAACCTGCGTATCCGCCGTGCCATCGAGAAGATCGTGGGTCTGGAGAATATCGAGGTCTCCGAGGAGGAGATGACCACCGCCACCGCTGAGGTGGCAAATCAGAACAACCTCACCGCCGAGGAAATGAAGCCCTATATCAACGAGGAGTTCCTTGAGGCCGTCAAGCGCAGCGTGGAGCTGAAAAAGGTAATGAAGCTGGTGCGCGAGAGCGCCGTTCTGACCGAGATCAAGTGATCAACAAGGGAGTGCTGTGAAACTCACAGCACTCCCTTCTGCTTTCTACAGTAGCATCAAAAACGGTGTGCGAATGCAGAAAAATGCGTATATTTTTGGTTAAAGCGACCAAAAAACTCCTGTATTCAGCTTGAAATTGTGATTTAACACATTTTCTTCGTGAAAACTTACACGCAAAAAGTATATTTATACAAAACAAGCAGATATTTGGATAGAAAAATGCAATTTAATCAAAAATGCTGCGGTTTTTTAAATAAAATATCGCTGATATTGGTTGACTTCCCCGGCGGTTAGTGGTAAAATATTTGCGTTCCGTTAAAACATTAACGAAGCCGCGCCGGGAGTTGCTGACGTAGGATGCACGGCGCGGACAAAAAAATAATCCCCGAGGGTATTGAAGGTCCCGGGGAACAAGGAGGAGCTACTTATGGCAATCAATTTTGTTGATGGCAAGTATGTGGACGAGAAGGGTCACGTCAAGCTGGACCCCACCGTTTACGCCGACTGGCAGATCGCTGAGGAAGCTGAGAAGACTCTGCCTCCCGTCGATTTCTTCCGCGAGAAGCTGGGCCTGCTGCCCGAGGAGATCATCCCCTACGGCAAGACCCCCAAGATCGACTTCATCAAGGTCATGAATCGCCTGAAGGACAAGCCCGACGGTAAGTTCATCGAAGTCACCGCTGTTACTCCCACTCCCTTCGGCGAGGGTAAGTCCACCGTTTCTCTGGGCCTGATCGAAGGTCTGGGTTACATCGGCAAGAACGCAGGCGGCGCTCTGCGTCAGCCCTCCGGCGGTCCCACCATGAACGTTAAGGGTACCGCAGCAGGCGGCGGTAACGCTCTGCTGATGCCCATGACCGAGTTCTCTCTGGGTCTGACCGGCGACATCAACGACA
>JAZOBV010000113.1:0-41473 GCA_045596145.1 Candidatus Pelethomonas sp. | reverse complement strand
ATATTCCGCGCCCCGGCGCGTGTCACTTTGCCCTCGGCGGCAAAGTGACCAAAACGCCGCTGAAACCCCTTCGGTTTCAGCCTTCCCGCCTTAAATAGTCCATCTTTTTTGTTCTATTATCGGCACGCCCTCCCGGAAATGCGCTGCGTTTGCCCCGCTCACCCGCTACTCTGTGATAAATGGCACTTTTCAGCCTTTTCTTTGGTGTGCCTTGCAGTTGCAGCGGTCTTCCGGTGCCTGCACCCCAATCAGGCACTCCGAAACAAAGGCTCAGATTGCCATAAAACACCGCAGGAGCGGGCGAGCGGGGCAAATGGTTCGCCGTTTCAATGAGAAAGTGCCGAAAATAGACATGCCGCAGACAGTTTTCTCAAGGGGATACATAAGGGGATATTCCCTTATGTGGCGCTTTGGTGACTTTCTCGACCATGGAGAAAGTCACCCGCCGGAGGCTGAACCAGCTATCAAATAGATGGTGCAACCTCTGCCGCGTCAGCGGCACAGAACAAATAAAATCAACAAACCACAATTTGTCAAACAGGGGAGTGCTGCGCTCTTGCCGGCAGCACTCCCCTTTCAATTCCTTACTTGCTGGTTTCAGCGATAAACTCGTCGATACGGTCAGCAATGATCTGCAGGCTCTTTCTCCAGAACTCGGGGTTGGTGAGGTCGATGTCCGCGATGCCCGCCACATGCTCCACGGTATCCACGGTGGTGGCCTTCAGCAGAGCGCGGTACTTGGGCAGGAATGCCTCGCCCTCCTCCAGATACCTGGCGTACAGGCCGCGGGAGAACAGGCCGCCAAAGGCATAGGGGAAGTTGTAGTAGCTCAGACCCGCGCGGTAATAGTGGCTCTTGCAGCACCACATCCAGGGGTGCATATAGTCGGGATCCAGAGCGTCGCCAAAGGCTTCCTTCTGGGCGTTCAGCATGATCTCCTCCAGATCCTTTGCGAAGAGGAAGGTATCGTTGCGGCGGCGGATAACCTCGTCCTCAAACAGGAAGCGGGAATAGATATCCACGATGATCTGGGTGCAGTCCTGGATCTGGCTCTCGATAAGCTGGATCTTTTCCTCGCCCTCGCTCTTGGCAATGGCATCGTTGACGATGATCAGCTCATTGAAGTTGGAAGCAGTCTCCGCAACGGGCATAGTGTAGCCGGTGTTGAGGGGACGGTGATCCTGGATCTGCAGCCCATGGTAGGCGTGCCCCAGCTCGTGTGCCAGCGTGACAACATTGCCGAACATGCCGCAGAAGTTGGTGAGGATACGGCTCTGCTTCAGGAAAGGCAGATTGGAGCAGAACGCGCCGCCAACCTTACCGGCACGGGGATAGAAGTCGATCCAGTTGTTTTTGAAGGCTTCATCGACCATCTCAGCGAGATCGGGGGCAAAACTCGCAAAATGCTCCACCAGATAGTGATGAGCTTCCTCAACGGTGTAGGTCTTGGCACTGGCATTGCCCATAGCGGCAAACAGGTCATACCAGGGCATACCATTCTTGTGACCAAGGAGCTTTGCCTTGTGCTTGAGGTATTCCTGGAACTTGGGCAGGTACTCGCGCATGGCGGTAAGCATAGCGTCAAGGGTAGCCTTCTCCATGCGGGACTGATGCAGAGTCATTGCCAGAGGATTCTCAAAGCCGCGCATTTTGGCTTCCAGGTTTGCCTGTGCCTTGATGGAGTTGAGGGCATAGGCGATGGAATCCTTGATCTTGCCGTAGCAGGCGAGCTCTGCCTCGTAGGCAGCCTTGCGCTCGGCGGGATCGTCACTCTCGGAGAGACCACGGATAGCGGACAAAGTGGTCTTGCCGCCCTTATAGTCCACTTCCACGTTGGCGGTCAGATGGGACACCAGATTACCCCAGGACTGTCCGCCGGAGATATTCATCTGGGCAAACAGAGCCTCCTCCTCGTCGCTCATGGAGTGCTCAATGGAGGAGAGAATTTGGCTGAAATAGAACTTGTACTCGCGCAGCAGGTCATCGCTCTCCATGATATCGTTCAGATTTTCCACCTTGCCGACGTACTTCTCGAACATGACACCTTCTTTGGCGGTGCCTGCCATGAGGGTTTGAAGCCTGGTCTGATAGGCGGAAACCTCGCTGTCCATGCTGTTGGCACTGCGGCGCAGGCTGAAGTATCCACCCAGACGGCGGGTGAGGACAGCAAGCTCCTCCTTGGTTTCGATGACACGGCGCAGAGTCGCCTTGGGATCGTCCATGGTGAGGGAGGCGATCATCTCCTTGTAGGCGGCGACCAGCTCCTCCAGCTTCTTCATATCGGACTGCAGGGCAGGATCATCAATTCCCTTATAAAATACATCCAAAGACCATTCGTTGTACATCTGTTGTTCTCCTTTTACAATCAATCCGTCAATCGAGCAAAAATCGATCAATCACGTAAGTTATTTTAATATGTTTCACAGTTTTCTGCAATAGTTTTATAAATTTTTCGCCTTTTCGCACAATTTTGGGTAGATCCGTTTGACAAACCACGGTTCCGAAGACTTCTGCGGAATGTCCTCCACCGCGATCCATGCCACAGCGCTGTTTTCATCACTCTTGACGCGCAGCGGCTGCGCGGGATCAGCCTCCAGTAGATAGGTCACGTTAAGGTGCAGGTGGGAGGGGATGTAGACGCCCCGCTTTTCATGCCCGTTGACGCAGAGGGTCTCGATGGAAATGATTTCTTGAGACACCGCCCTGACTGCTTCGATACCGCTTTCCTCCCGTGCTTCCCGCAGCGCCACACGGAGAAGATCGCTGTCGCCGTCGGCATGACCGCCCAGCCACGCCCAGGAATTATAAAGATTGTGGTACGCCATCAGAACGTGTTTTCTGTCGGGACTCATCACCCACGCCGACGCGGTGAGGTGGGCAACGGCGTTGGCGCGCGTCAGAATATCCACTCCGCTGTTGATCCAGTGGAGAAGAAGCTCTTTATCCCGCGTTTCCTGCTCGTTGCAGGGGATAAAGGTCTCAACTTGATACTTCAGCTTTTCCATCACGCATTTCCTCCACGGGCGTTTTTGAGAAGCAGCTCGTAAGTGACAGTCATCAGCGCCAAAATGGCGAGAAGATATACAGGAAGCAGGGCGACAGTGATGTTTTTGGCAATCAGTCCGAACAGCGGCGGCATCAGGCAGGTGCCAACATAGGCGCTTGCCATCTGCACACCGATGAGTGCCTGCGAACGCTCCGCGCCGAAGTGGGCGGGAGTGGAGTGGATGATGCAGGGATAGATGGGCGCGCAGCCCAGACCGATCAAAACAAGTCCCGCAAGGGACAGAGTGGTACCGACCGGAAGCAGCATAGCGGCGATACCGGCGGCAATGATGCCAAGACCTGCGCGTACCAGCTGCGCATCGCTGAATTTTGCGGTCAAAAAACCGTTCAGCGCCCGTCCGACCGTGATGCCGATGAAAAACAGGCTTCCGAAGCTTGCGGCGGTCTCCGCGTCCACGCCCTTGTGGAGGTTCAAATAGCTGCTTGCCCAGAGTCCCGCGGTCTGTTCCACGGCGCAGTAGCAAAAAAAGCAGACCATGACCTCTTTCGCACCGGGGATTCGGACGATCTCGCGGAGGGACAGCGCTCTGCCGCTTTCCGCGCCTTCACCCCCTTCTGCCTTTCTGTGCTTCCACAGGGGAAGACTGATCACCAGAACGGCAGTCAGCACCGCCTGCAGGATCGCAATATAGCGGTAGCCCATGTTCCAGTCCTGCCCGCCGGTGAGCGCAAAGCCCATGATGTACGGACCGATCATCGCACCCACGCCCCACATGCAGTGCAGCCAGCTCATGTGGCGGCTTTCATAGTGAATGGCGACATAGTTGTTTAGGGTTGCGTCCACGCTGCCCGCGCCCAGACCGTAGGGGATCGCCCACAGGCACAGCATCCAGAAGGAACCGGACAAGGAAAAGCCCAGCAGTGCCACGGCGGTCATTGCTACGCTGATAGCCGTGATCTTACCGGAACTCAGCATCCGGGTCAGGCGGTCACTCATCAGACTGGAAAACACTGTGCCCACTGCGATGATCATGGAGATCAGCCCCGCGTAGGAGATGGGTACATGAAATTCCGGATACATAGTGGGCCATGCCGAGCCGAGCAGTGCGTCCGGCAGACCGAGGCTGATAAAAGCGAGATAGATGATGGCAAGCAGCAGATGTGTCATGTTGAAAATCTCCCTTTGGATAGCGATTGATATCAGAACTTATTATAACGGTTCGGCGGCGATTTGCAAGGTGGCGCGAAACGAAAAACAGGGCGTGTTCGACACGAAATCGAACACGCCCTGTTTAATATTTTTTGGAAATTACAGAAAGTTGTCGAAGTTTGGAGATCAATACTTATCACTTCCGGAGAAAGCGGGGGCAGTGAAGCTGGTTTCAACAGGAGCGCTGTCCATTTCAAAAGCAGGAACCGCACTGTCGTCCAGGCGGAATTTACTGATCATACCCTTAAGCATATTTGCCTGACCGGACAGCTCCTCGCTGGCGGCGGCAGACTCTTCCGCAGTGGCGGAGGTGGACTGAATAACGGCGGAGATCTGCTCAATGCCGATGGTCATCTGGTTGACAGCGCTCAGCTGCTCATCGCTGGCACGGGCGATCTCCAGAACACGGTCGTTGACGGCGGCAGCCTTTTCAACCACACCGGCGAGGGCATCGGAGGTGGTGTTGGCAAGCTTGCTGCCCTGTGCAATAGCATCCAGTGTGTTCTGGATGAGAACAGTGGTGGTCTTCACGGACTCGGCAGACTTGGCAGCAAGACTGCGGACCTCGTCAGCAACGACAGAGAAGCCCTTGCCGGCGGCACCTGCGCGGGCGGCCTCGACGGCGGCGTTCAGCGCGAGGATATTGGTCTGGAACGCAATATCATCAATGCTCTTGATGACCTTGCTGATCTCATGGGAGGTGGTGTTAATGTTGTCCATTGCCTCCATCAGCTCGCCCATGATGCGGTTGCTCTCGGCAACTCCCTCACCGGCTTCACTTGCCATGCGGCTGGCGTTGGCGGCGTGGTCTGCATTGTCCTTGACCTGATGCTGCATCTCGGTCATGCTTGCCAGCAGCTCCTCAACAGCGCTGGCCTGCTCGGTGGCACCCTGTGCCAGACCCTGGGAACCGTCTGCCACCTGCTGAGAGCCGGAGAGAACCTCGCCGGAAGCGGCGTTGATCTGGTGCATGGTATCAGTCAGCGTGTCGCGGATGAAGCGCAGACCCTTCAGAATGGCAAAATAGTCGCCGGTGTACTCGGGAATGTGATTGGATTTAACGGTGAAGTTGCCGTTACCCAGCTCACCGCACAGATGCGCCAGATCGTCCGTAATGACATCCAGCTTGTTGATGGTTGTGCGGACGCTGTCGGAAAGCTGACCCAGTTCGTCCCTGGAATCATAATCCAGAACGACCTGCTTGAAATCACCGTTGGCGACCTGCTTCATGGCGGTCTCGATGGCGCGGATGGGCTTGAGCAGCATAGCCGTCAGTGCGGCGGTTGCAGCAAGGGATATTGCGACGGAAGCGATCAGCAGAATGCTTACGATAATGATAGAAGAGGTCTTGATCGCCGTTGCATTCTGGTAACGAACCTCGACCTGCGCATAAAGATCATCGCTCAGCGCCAGCATCTTTTCCACAACCTTCTCATAGGCAACCGCGTACTCATTGACATAGATCTCATAAGCATTGGCATTGCCCTGCGCGGTAAGCTTCTCACACTCCTTGAACAGGCGACCGCGAATCTCGGTGACAGAGTTCATCATAGTGTGAATTTCGTCAATTTTATCCTCAAACTGAGGTGCAAGCTTCTCAAGAGCTGTCAACGCATCCTCGAATTCCTGACGAACCTCGAGCAATTCGTTCTCAACCTCCATGAGTTCGTCCCTGGTCATAACAACGGTCGCTTCCAGCGCCTTCGCCTCGATCTGGCGGACAGCGCGGCGCGCAGTCCACAGCTGCGTAATGGCGGGAATGGTAGTGTGGGCATAAATGTCCGCAGTACCGGCCAGTTGCCCGATCTGGATAAGGGACCCAATTCCCAAAATAAGGGACATCACGATCACCACTGCGAATGACACCAGGATCTTCTTTCCGATATTCAAGTTCTTCATAATTTTCACACTCCATTTTCTTTCATTTTTGCAGCTTTAAAGAACTGCCGTGCGAATAACAATATTATAAACCTCTGTTTTTGCTTTTTCAATGGCAGTTCATACAAAAAAACATGGGAACTCTTTGCACGCAAAAAGAGAAAACAAAGGAAAAAGTTTGGAAAAATTTGTTTTATTACAAATAATAAACGAAAAGAGATTGGTTTGCTCACAAATATTGTTTTGTGTAAAAAGTCGCACGTTTTTATGAAGCAATTCATTTCAGTAGTTTTTTGTTACCGGGCAGGACTGAGATGCTGCGAACTTCCGGATACCCCTTGACAAACAATACTATGTTATGTATAGTATAACGTGAAGGGGGGTATGTGCATGATCGACCCACAACTGAAGCGTGGGCTTCTGGATGCCTGTGTGCTGTCTGTACTGCGGCGGGGGGATTCCTACGGCTATCAGATTATTAAGGACCTGTCCGGCTGCATTGAATTATCGGAGTCCACCCTCTATCCGATTTTGCGGCGTCTGGAGAGCGCCGGTTCCCTTACCGTTTACTCTGTGGAATATAACGGAAGGCTGCGCAAGTTTTACCATCTTACCGAACAGGGGCTTCGCCGGAGCGAGGAATTTCTGTCCGGCTGGGCGGAGCTGGAGCGAATCTATGAATTTATTAAGGAGTGTTCAAAGTCATGACACGAGTGGAATTTCTTACCCAGTTGGATCATAAGCTCTCCGCGCTGTCCAAGGAGGAGGCAGACCAGTATCTCGACTACTATGCAGAGATGCTGGCTGACCGCATGGAGGACGGCATGAGCGAGGAGGAGGCTGTCGCCAGCCTGGAGAGCGTGGATACCATTGCCGCGCGCATCCTCGGCGCGGTATATACCACGCCAAAGAAAAAAACAGATGGACGAAGAACAGCGATCATTGCCGTTTGTATCGTCAGCGCAGTAGCTCTCATTGCGATTGTTCCCATCTCGCTGCTTGGCAGCCTGTTCGGCATTAACCGGGTGGGGTCGGAGATGGTAAACAGCGGCGCAAATGTTGTTATAGAGGAAGTTCCGGTCGTAGATTATGGGAGAGAGTCCACATTTCTTATTGACCCGCAGGATATTACCGCGCTCGACGTAACGTGGATCAGCGGTTATGTGGATTTCGAGGTCTGGGATGAGCCGGAGATCGGCATTTGTGAGTTCGATGGGAATATTGCCCACTATGAAAGCAGCGGCGGCACGCTTTATGTCAATCATGACAGCGCGATCTTTGATAACAGCAGCGGCGATCTTACTATTTTCCTCCCCAGAGATATCGCGGAAAATATGCTGGAGAAGATCAGCATCCACGTTACCTCTGCGGATGTGGCGATCAATGGCATCAATGCGCGTCAGCTGACGATCTCCAATATTTCCGGCTTTATTCAGATGGAAGGACAGTATGGAAAGGTTATCGTTGAAACGACCAGCGGTGATGTTTCCTTTTTTGGTTCCGTGGAAAACGCAGAGCTTACAGCTATTTCCGGAAATGTATATCTATATTGTGATGAAGCACTGCGCAGTCTGGAGGTGGATAGCACCAGCGGCGATGTGACGGTGAGTATTCCTGAGGATCTGGGCTTTACGCTGACATTTGACAGCGTCAGCGGCTCGGCGGTCAGTGGTTACTTCGATGCTTCCGGTGACGATTTCCGGTATACCTATGGAAACGGTGAGGCGCAGCTCCGCGTGGATACGGTCAGCGGATGGATGTTTCTGGAGTAAATTAAAAAAGGAAGTGCCGCGGCACTTCCTTTTTGTTTAATTAGCGAAGAATGATGGAATCACGCTCGGGACCCACGGAAACGTAGGTGATGTGGCAGCCGATCTGCTCCTCCAGATATTCCACATACTTGCGGGCAGCTTCGGGGAGATCCTCCCACTTGCGCACGCCGGAGATATCGCACTTCCAGCCGTCCATATACTCGATGACGGGCTTGGCATCAGGCAGAACAGCGGGGAAAGGAAACTCATCAATGATCTTGCCATCCAGCTCGTAGTGGGCGCAGACAGGGATCTTGTCCATATAGCTCATAACGTCCATCTTGGTCAGAGCGATATCGGTAGCTCCCTGGCACTGGACACCGTAGCGGGTAGCAACGATGTCGATAGGACCAACACGGCGGGGACGTCCGGTCTTGGCACCGTACTCACCGCCTGCCTCACGCAGCTTCTCAGCCTCCTCGCCAAACCACTCGCAGGTGAAGGGACCCTCGCCCACGCAGGAGGAGTAAGCCTTGACAACACCGACGACCTTCTCCACCCGGGCGCCGGGAAGACCGCTGCCCACGGGGGCGTATGCGGCGATGGCGTTGGAGGAGGTGGTGTAGGGATAAATGCCATAGTCCAGGTCACGCAGCGCGCCGAGCTGAGCCTCAAAGAGGATGCTCTTCCCCTCGGCCTGAGCCTTGCGCATAACTGCGCCGGTATCGCAGATGTAAGGCTTGATCTTTTCGCCGTATTCAGTAAACCATGCCTTGAGATCGTCCATAGTGTAGGGCTTGGCACCGTAAACGCGCTCCAGAGTCAGGTTCTTCCATTCCAGAATGCCCTCCAGATGTGCCCAGAGCTTCTCGGGATAGAGCAGCTCACCTGCCATAACGGTCTTCTTCTGATACTTATCGGAATAGAAGGGAGCGATGCCCTGACGGGTGGAGCCGTACTTCTTATCGGCAAGGCGGGCTTCCTCCAGATTATCCAGATCGCGGTGCCAGGGCAGCAGCAGAGAGGCGCGGTCACTGATCTTCAGATTCTCCGGCGTAAGGGCAACACCCTGGTTCATCACATCCTGCATTTCATTCCACAGGCTCTCACAGTCCAAAGCGACACCGTTGCCCAGAATATTGATGACATCCTTGCGGAAAATACCGGAGGGCAGCAGATGCAGCGCGAACTTGCCCATCTCATTGATGACGGTGTGGCCGGCATTGCCGCCGCCCTGATAGCGGACGACTACGTCATATTCACTGGTGAGCAGGTCGACCATGCGGCCCTTGCCCTCATCACCCCAGTTGATACCAACGATTGCAGTTAACATAATTCTTATCCCCCGATGTATATAGTATTCGGTTGCTTTAATTCTATCGTTCTTCCGGGAAAAAAGCAATACAAATTTTCGGTAAAAAGTCTGGTCAACTGTGGGACTTGAAAAAAAAGCCGCCATGTGATATGATAAATTGGTTAAAATGGGTTGTTTTATGAGATTTGATTTGTAATTTTGCGCGGGATGCGCCGCGGCAGAAAGGGGCATGTGGAATGAAACATCGAACCAGACGGCTGACAGCCTTTTTTGCGGCCTTGCTGATGATCGTCTCTGTCGTGCGTCTGGAGGGCGCGGCGGTTTTGGAGGGCGTCTTTTTCACGGCGGTGAACCAGCAGCTTCTGGAGCTGGATGATGAAACGATGCCATTCTGGCGAGATGGCGTGCTTTATGTTTCGGAGAAGGTTTTTGAAGACGGTGAGCTTGGACTGCGGTATGTACACAGCTACAGCAAGGGAATCGCGATCATGTATACCGCCAAGAAGGACCTTCGCTTTGATTTGGTAAACAGTCAGATCTATGATAAGGATGGCACAGTTTATGCCGGCAGTGCGGTGGAGAAGAACGGGCATGTATTCTTCCCTTTGGATCTGGTCTGCCGCCACTTTGGTCTGAGCTGGAGCCTGAATGCCACGGACTACGTGCCGCTTATTCGTGTCAAGAGCGAGGATGTGGTGCTGAGTGATCAGGTTTTTATTGACGCGGCATCTTTGATGATGGCAAACCGCTACGCCGACTATGAAAAGCTGGTAAACAGCGCCCAGACAGAAGAAAACGACCAGAATGACAATACTACAGAGGAACCGGTCGATAACAAGACTGATGAACCATCACCTCCTCCTGTTGTCGATCCGCCGCTGATCCATGCCCGGGATGGACAGAAGGTTCATTTGATCCTGGCGGGACGGTCGGGCGACTCTGTGCGCGCGGCGGTGGATATTTTGGGTGAAAATCCAGTCACCTTTCTTCTTACAGTTCAACAGATGGAGGATGGCGATCTGATTCGGGCCCTGCTTGGCAGGGGACACAGTGTAGCGCTGATGGTGCAGAGCACAGCGGCAGACGAAGTCTCCGAAGAGCTGCTGCGGGCAAAGGAGCTGGTGTGGGCGGCATCGTGCAGCCTTTTGCAGTTTGTCTGGTACGAGGGGCACGAGGATCTGTCTGCGATTCTGGAGCAGCAGGGCTGCGTAAGGGTTGCGGCACAGCTTGACCGCCGCGGCGAGCTATTGGGATCGGAAAAGGCTGTGACCACCCTGATGCGGCTGGTGGGCGGCATTGAGGAGAACATCAGCCTCTATCTGGGTTATGACAGCGATTGCGCAGAGCTGGGGCTTCTTCTGAATGAACTGAACGAAGCACAGTATCACCTGTGCGCGTGGCGGTTGAATATGCGGTAAAAATCGATAGTACTCCTAATTCACAAAATGTTCAAGCAAATGATCCGGTGAATGGCTATACTGAGAAGGAAAACGTAAGTTTTGGATGATTCCGTGCTTTGCCGATATGCGGTGAAGCGGAGAGGAGCTGTATTATGGCTAGAAAGATTCTGGTCGTGGAGGATGACCGCAATATTTCCGACCTTATTCGGATGTATCTGGATAAGGAGGGCTTTGAGGTCCATGCGGCGTTTGACGGCGGCAAGGCGGTTGAGCTGTTTCGGAGCATTGAACCGGACATGGTGCTGCTGGATATCATGCTGCCGGTCATGGATGGATGGAGCGTGTGTGCGAAGATCCGCGAAAGCAGCCGCACGCCGATCATTATGATCACTGCCAAGAGCGAGGTCTTTGACCGTATTCAGGGTCTGGAGATGGGGGCGGACGACTACATCGTAAAGCCCTTTGAAATGAAGGAGCTCATCGCGCGCATCAACGCCGTTCTGCGCCGCACCGAGATCCCCGATGACACCCGGAAACGATTGGTCTTTGACAATATGGAGATCAATCTCGATTCCTATGAGCTGACTGTTGCGGGAAATAAAATTGATACACCCCCAAAAGAACTGGAGCTTTTGTATCATCTGGCATCTACACCGAACCGTGTATATACCAGAAATCAGCTTCTGGACGAGGTGTGGGGCTTTGACTATTTCGGCGACAGCCGGACGGTGGATGTGCACATCAAGCGCCTGCGCGAGAAGGTAGAGGGCGCCAGCGACCAGTGGGCACTCAAAACGGTCTGGGGCGTGGGCTACAAGTTCGAGCTGATCGGAAAGACCAAGTAACGGCATGAAGAAGCTGAAAAAAACATTTCACGGCATCTACTGGCGGCAGTTTGGTGTCAATGTTGCGCTGGTGACACTGGCACTGCTGCTGCTGGGAACCTCCTTCTTTGCGTTGAGCTACACCTATATTATGGAGGAAAAGTGCAGCGAGCTGGAGGATAAGGCCCGCATCATGGGCATCAAGGCAGAGGAAATGGTCCGCGAACAGCTCCGGCAGGAGGAACTGCTGGAGCGCGACCCGTTCAGCGGTCCTCAGGATTACCGCGCCGCGCTGGAGGCGCAGACAGAAAAGCTTGAGGAGCTGATCGACATGGCGCAGGAAATGTCGGATATCAAGTTTCTCATTTGGATCCCCCTTTATGAGCAGTTTATCAGCACGGATGATACCATGGTCGATGGTCAGATGCTTTCACTCCCCGCAGAAATGGGGGAAAAGCTGCTGGCGGGTGAAACCTACGCGGGTCTGAATACGCTGGGATTTTATGAGACCAAACGGTTCGTTGTGGCGGTGCCGTCCCGAACGGCTGTAGACGGTTCTGTACTCGCCGGTCCGGTGCTTGCCGTAACGGAGCTGAACAATATTACGGAAATGTGGCGCGCGTTTCTGGGGATCTTCGGCCTGACGGCGGTCACGGTGCTTCTGGTGGCGTTTATGGCCACTGCCACCGCCGTAATGCGGCAGACCAAGCCGATCAACGACCTTGTACTGGCGGCGCGTAAGTTTGCTGACGGAAATTTTGACGCGCGGGTCTATGATACGGGGCGCGATGATGAGCTGGGTGAGCTGACAGATGCGTTCAACGCCATGGCGGATTCCCTGCAGCGAACGGAGCAGCAGCGGCGGGAGTTTATTGCCAATGTATCCCACGAGCTGAAAACACCTATGACCACCATTGCCGGTTATGCTGACGGCATTCTGGACGGCGTCATCTCGCCGGAGGAGGCACGGCAGTATCTTGCCATCATTTCTGATGAAAGCCGCCGTTTGAGCAGGCTGGTGCGCCGGATGCTGGATGTATCCCAGCTCCAGAGCATAGATATGATAAAGGAAAAGCGTCCCTTCGACCTCTCGGAATCCATGCGGCGCGTGCTGGTGTCCATGGAGAAAAAGATCACCGACAGGGGCTTGGATGTGGAGGTCGATATCCCGGAGAATGCGGTGATCGTCCTTGGAGATAACGATCTTTTGACACAGGTGGTATATAATCTGCTGGAGAACGCGGCAAAGTTTGCCGAAAGCAACAGTACGCTGTATCTTGGACTTCAAAAGCAGGGAAGCAAGGCGGTTGTGACAGTGCGAAACCGCGGTCTGACCATTGATGAGGAAGAGCTTCCAAAATTGTTTGACCGTTTCCATAAGAGCGACCGTTCCCGCAGCGAGGATAAGGACGGTGTGGGATTGGGATTGTATATCGTCCGAACCATTCTGGAGCAGCATCGTGAGAAGATCACCGCATCCAGCGTGGACGGAGTCACTACGTTCTCTTTTACAGTGCAGCTTGCCGAGGAAGCCCGCGGCGGGAAATAGTGTGTTGCAGGAGCTTCTTTGCCGAAAACGGGAGAAGATCTGTTATTTAGGAATAAAGGAAATAGAGGTTTATGGAATATCAGAGAATGGAACACGGTGAGGAGATCATTCTGAGCTATCGCCCTGACCGGCAGGCGGAGGAGGTGCAGCTGTGCTACGAGCGGAAGCTGCCGGAGCGCATGTGCGTGGAGAAGGATACCGCTGAAGAAGTCAAACCGCCTGTGCGCGAAGAAAAAATCGCGTGTTCCGTGAAAGAAGGCAAACGGGGCAGCCGGGGAGCGCTGACCGTAGTCATGCTCTGCGTTGTGATTGCGATAAGCTGCATTGGCGCGGGCGTTTGGGGAGTCGCAAACTCCGCGATAGAGTGGTTCCCGGTCATCATGGTTCCCGATGATGCGGGAAATGCCGGCAGCAGCGGCGGCTCCGCGGAAAACAATGAGCCTTCCGGCAATGGCGGTGAAAACGGCAGCGATACGCAGGAACCGGAATGGGATCGCGGCAACGATGTGACCGAAGATCCCACCGGAGAGCCGCAGATCGGCGCTTACCGTCCCGCGGAGGGAACTCCCGGTCTGGAGCTCGTGAGCGTTCGTCCCGGAAGGCGGACTCTGACTGCGGAGGAGGTCTATCAGAAGGTCGCTCCCGCTGCGGTCACGATCCTCGGGATCTATGAGGAGACCTACAGCGTTGGAACGGGTGTTATCTTCTCTTCCGATGGCTACATTGTGACCAATTACCATGTCATCGCCGGATGCCTCGACTGTGAGGTGTGGGTCACCAGCGAGTACGGTGTGGACAGCGTCTATAAGGCGCTGATGGTAGGCGGCGACGCCAAGAAGGATCTGGCGGTGCTGAAAATTGAGGCGGAGGGACTGCCTGCGGCGGAGTTTGGTGTGTCCAGCGACCTGGTGGTGGGCGATAAGGTCTATGCCATCGGTAATCCGCTGGGAACAGAGCTTCGCAGCACCTTTACAGACGGGATCGTTTCCGCAGTCGACCGGAATGTGGATGTGGACGGCGTTACCATGACGCTGATCCAGACCAACACCGCTCTCAACAGCGGCAACTCCGGCGGTCCGCTGATCAATGCCTACGGTCAGGTCATCGGCATCAACACCATCAAGATGATGAGCGGCTACGATACCATAGAGGGTCTGGGATTTGCCATTCCCTCCAGTCTTGCCCAGCGGTGGATCAATGATATCCTTACGCTTGGCGAGGTTCGTCCTTCACCGGTGCTGGGTCTGAGCGTGAACCGCATTCCCGTGATGCTGGAGGACGGAACGGTGGGACTGGAGGTTCTGGAGGTAACGAAGGGACTGGGCGCTTTCCGTGCCGGAGTTCAGGTAGGCGATGTTGTGGTGGCGTTCAACGGTGCGCCCGTCAGCCGGGTGGATGATATTTACGCCCAGCGTGTAACGCTTTCGGTGGGTGACAGCGTGATCATCCGCGTGTTCCGCAATGGGGAATATCTGGATCTGACCATGATCATGATGGCGGAGCCGGAGTAATAAAATGACAGGGAGCGCCGCTTTGGGCTGCACTCCCTGTCATTTTTTCAGAAAAAACAGTGCCGCATTTTGAAAATGCAGCACTGCTTTTTTCACCACCGGTCAATTCCGGTTGAATGCTTTTATGATCTCCTCTGCCTGCGGCGCGATAGCACTGGGAACAGCGGCAGGCTTCGCAAGAAAATATCCCTGGAACAGATCCACGCCCAATTCCAGAACCTTCTGCAGCTCTTCCGCAGTTTCGATGCCTTCTGCCACAACCTTCATACCGCGTCCGTGGGCATACGTAACCAGGCTGGACACCAGCTGCTGACGGTCGGGATTGGAATCAATACCGCGAACGAAAACCACATCGACCTTGACAAAGCGCGGCTGAAGCAGAAGAAGATTTTTCTCTCCATTGTAGCCGCTGCCATAGTCATCCAGCGCAAAGTTTCCGGAGAAACCGGGATATTTGCGCTTGACCTCCAGCGCGTCCAATCCCAGATATTCATCCTCCGTGATCTCCAGAACCACCCGATCCTGCAGCTCGGAGAATTTCTCATGATATTGGCGCGCATCTTCGTCTGTCAGGCACTGGTCGGGCTGAGAGTTGATGAAAAGCATCGCGTCCTCCACGACCTGTCTCTGATTCAAAAGCTCACGGTAGGCTTCCGTTGCCTTAAACATAGTGATACGCTCGATCTGATACTGGCTGCCCTCCGCCGCAGCCAGACGCAGCACCACATCCGGTGATTTGATAGAGGGCATATCCACTCGCATCAATGCCTCATACGCCGCCGGACGAGCGGTTTCCGCACTGTAGATCGGCTGGAAGTGATACCTCACATTCTCCTGCTCGATCAGCTTGCGCAGTTCTCCGCGCCCGCGGATAAGGGTTTGATTTTTGGCGTATTCCTCAGCATTGAAGCCCAGAACATATCCCTTTTGCGAGCCCTTTGCCTGATACATGGCAAAATCTGCATACTTGACCAGCTCCGAAAGATTCCGGCTGTCCTCCGGGTACTGGGCAATACCACCCGATACACTCAGATCCATATTCTCGCCGTTCGGAAGCTGCAGAGCTTCACTGCGAATTGCGTTCATCAGGTTGATAATGTCAATGCGCAGTTTTTCGCTCTCACGATAACCGTGCAGAAACACGTACATCTCATCGCCGGAAATACGGGCACACAGGGCATTACCGGGCGTATTTTCCATAATGCACTGCGCGATCTGACGCAGATATTTGTCACCATAGTCGTGACCATAGCGGTCATTGACCGCCTTCAGATTATCCGCATCCAGCACCATCAGCGCGGCATGTTGGACCTCCTCGTGTCCGGTAAACAGCTGGCTTGCACGGCTGTAAAAGGCACGGCGGTTATAAAGTCCCGTCAGCACATCATAGTCACGCTCATGTTCAATTCGGATTCGCTCCATCGTGCTGCGGGTCACATCCTCCAGCAGTCCCACATGGTGCTCCCCCACCTGGGAGGACTCCGCGCGGACATACCGGGTGTTTCCGTCCCGGTTGATACAGTAGATACGGGAACCGTCCATCGTGATCGAAGCGCCAAGATTTGACCGGATATCCTTGAGGATCTCATTAAACTCCGCTGTTGTCAGTGACGCGGCATCCATCGCGCTCATTCCCAGCATGGGGAAGAAATTATCCGTTACATATACACTGTCGCTTCCCTCGCGCCACTCATAACCGGCAAGCTCAACGCTTGCCATTTCCATGATCCGCAGGAATTTTGTGGAGGTGTCCACCGTCTCCTGCATCAGCTCCCGGAAGGCTGTGGAAAGGTGGTCGATCTCCTCAATGCCGGTGTCGGTAAACACCGCCTCACTCTGCTTTGCGCTTCTTGCGTTCTGCACCTCTGCAACCAGACCGGAAATCGGCTTTGCGAGCCTGCGGCTCACCGTGATCACGGATACCACGCCGATCAGAATCGTCAGCAGCAGCACCACAAGGATAACGCTGGTCATCTCATTGGCAAAGGAGAACATCTCATTCATGCCAACAACGCCGACCAGATACCAGTGAATACCCGAATTGCCGGTCTTTCCGAATGATGTGATCTCATGCAGCTGGGCGAAAAATTCCCTCCCCCCGCACATCAGACCGTATCCGCCGATCGCCAGCGGTGTGAGCTGCAGCTTCTCACCTGCCGTACAGGGGAACAATTCCTCACCGCCGTTGAAGATCATGTAAATATTCGTCGGGTCATCTCCAAAGGAGCACGCGATCAGATAAACACTCTCATCACTTTCCAGAAGCTGACCGGAGGGAAGAAAATAGCTCAAATGATCCACAAGAAGCTCGACACCGGCAATGCCGATCACAGTTCCGTCGCGCAGAATCAGCGGAACGGAGTAAGACATTGCAGAATCATCGCTTCCCTCAAGCTGATAGGTATTCTCTGTCCAATAGCCGGTGGTATTCTGTCCGGTATACGCCCTCTGGAACGTCTTGTAGAAAAATGCCTGCCGTTCCTGATCCTCGAAGCCGAAGGTCGGCTGCCAGCTTTCGTCCTTTACCAGCATCAGCTCATATGCTACCTTGTCCGGTGCGCGCATAAGTCTGAGATCATCGTCAAGCTGCCGTGTGGTCACGGGATCTGTGTCACGAATGAACAGGGCGGGTTTTTCCACCCGCTGCGTCACAAGATCCAGATTCTCCGTGTTCAGAATAACAAACGCACCACTGACGTGGTTTGCTGTAGCAATGGAGAGCACATCCTCATAGACAGCCAGCAGTATTTTATTGTAGCACTCCGGTTCGCTGTCAAGCTGCTCGACCGTGAAACCACCCTCATCCATCGTTTCCTGCACCGAGCGGATGACCTCCTTGGAAAGAGAAGCAAGGTTGGTTCCAAATTCCGATATATAGCTTTCCACATAATCTCCCTGATTGGCAGTCTGGAGCGCCACAACATTCTGGTAGTTGCGCGTGATCCGGTCTCCCATGCCACTGATGGGAAAGCTGACCGTCATAACCAGCACAATCAGAGCCATCACAAAAAACTGTGGCATCAGAATCGTATGAAACAGAGACCTCGTCTTTTTTCGATTTGGCATTTTGCTTCCCCCTGGTCTATCGGTCAAAATCCGACAGAAAAGTCTGTTATTTGAAAATTGTATCACATACCCCCTCCAAATTCAATATTTATACACCCAGAAAAAGGAAATTAATTAAACTTTTTCTCTCCTTGCCTTGCCCTCCCAAAAAACGTGCCGCATGGTTTTCCTTGCAAAACCATGCGGCACGCGCTTTTCATTATTCCTGATCCTCCCAGGGGATCACATGCTCACTGTAATTGGACGCGGGGGGTGCTTCCTCCTCACGGGATGCCATCTTCATCTCCTGCCAGCGTTCCTTGCTGATCAGAAGCTGTCTGGGCTTGGAGCCCTCAAAGGGTCCCACGATGCCGCGCTCCTCCATCTGATCCACCAGCCGTGCCGCCCGGGAATATCCCAGCTTGAGCCGTCGCTGCAGCATGGATACCGATGCCTGTCCCGTTTCCAGAATGACCTCCACGGCAGCATCCAGCAGCTCGTCCGCGCCGTCGTCGTCCCCACCGGCAGCAGGCGCAGCACCGCCGGACGAACCGCCCTTACGCTCCTTCTCCTGCAGGGACTCCTCGATCTTCTGGATGATCTCGTCGCTGTACTGTGCCTCACCGGTGGACTTGACAAAGCTGACCACGCGCTCGATCTCCTCGGGCGTAATGAAGCAGCCCTGCACACGCTGGGGCTTTCCGCCGCCCAGGGGCGCATACAGCATGTCGCCCCGACCCACCAGCTTCTCAGCGCCGGCAGCATCCAGAATAATGCGGGATTCCAGCGACGATGCCACCGCAAAAGCAATGCGGCTGGGGATGTTTGCCTTCATCAGACCGGTGATGACATCTGCGGAGGGACGCTGCGTGGCGATGACCAGATGCATACCTGCCGCTCGTCCCATCTGCGCCACACGGCAGATGGATTCTTCCACTTCCTTCGCCGCCACCAGCATCAGATCCGCCAGCTCGTCGATAACAACGACCACACTGGCCATGTGCTGCAGATCCTCCCTCTGCTGTGCCAGAGCGTTGTACTCCTCCAGCTTCTTAACACCGACCTCGGAGAACGCCTTGTAGCGCTTCATCATTTCATAGACCGCCCACTGCAGCGCGCCCGCCGCCTTCTTCGGGTCGGTCACCACAGGGATCAGCAAATGAGGGATGCCGTTGTACGGCGCAAGCTCGACCATCTTCGGGTCGACCATGATGAACCGCACATCCTCGGGACTGGATTTGTAAAGCAGACTGATAATAAGGGAGTTGGTGCAAACCGACTTACCGGAGCCGGTGGTACCGGCGATCAGAACATGGGGAAGCTTCGCGATATCGCCGATAATATTTTTATTGCCGATGTCCCGACCCACAGCAAAGGCGACCGTGGACTTCTGCTGCACGAACTCTCGGGACTCGATCACATCACGGATCAGCACCGGCGAGACCGCCTTGTTGGGCACCTCAATACCCACCACCGAAATTTTTTCCGGAATGGGAGCAATGCGGACACCGCTGGCACCCAGAGCAAGGGCGATATCATCGGCAAGATTTGTCACCTTACTGAGCTTCACGCCCTGATCCAGCATAAATTCATACCGGGTAATGGCAGGTCCCCGCACCACATCGCCGGGAGCTGCCTCCACGCCGAAGCTGCGGAGCGTATCCGCAAGGCGGCGGGCATTGGTGTTAAGTTCCGCCCCCGCTTCAATGTAATTTTCCTGCACGTTCTGATCCAGCAGCGTAATGGGCGGGAAGAGATAGGGATCCTCGATCGCCATGCCGCTCTCGATCTCCGCCGCGACCTGCGCCGTCGCCTGCTCCACCTCCGCGGCGGCGCTCTTTTTGCCGCGGCGCTTTTCCTCCGCCGCAGGCTGCTCCAATTCAGGCAGTTCTTCTGCGGGAGCAGACTCCGCAGGCTTATCCATGATCGGCTGCGGCTCATTTTTCGGCTCCACAGGCAGCTTATAGACTACCGCGGGATCGTTTGCGGGTGCCGCAGTAGTTTCCGTGATCTCATCCTGTTCAAAGAGGTCAGCAGGGGTGAGCCGGTCCTTCGCCCGGGGCTTAAAGAAGCCACCGGAGGTCTTCTCCCCCCGCGCAGGGGCTTCGCTCTCCAGAGGAATGTCGATCTGCGCGCGTTTCTCGCGGATCGCAGCAGCCTTCTGCGCCGCAAGTCGGATCTCCGGCTGATCAAATTCCTCATAGTCGCTCTCGTCGTAATCCAGACGCTCACGCTCACGCCACATCTGAATCAGCTTGGGGATCGTCAGCTCAAAGGTCACCATCAGAAGCACCACCAGCAGGCACATCACAACTACCACGGAAGCGCTTTTCCCAAGCACAGTTCGGAACGCCTCTGCCGTCATGCCCGACAGCACGCCGCCGCCTGTCAGCTCCCGTCCGGCCTCCCACAGGCGGGGGATCAGACCCTCCACCGTGGTGAAGCTCAGCCTGCAGAACAGCAGATGGCACAGAACGCCAAAGACATACGGCTGCAGCAAAGTGCAGGTCGTGCGCAGTACAACGGGCCGTCCCCGGTGGGTCAGCAGGATCCACGCCGCCGCGCACAGCGCAGGAACTGTCAGATAATAGCCCAGACCAAACAAGCCCTTGAAGAGCATCGGCAGCAGGGCGATCAGCCAGCCGTCCTCATTGAAAAAGCTCACCAGCACGCAAAGCGCCAACAGCAGAAACGAAACACCCGTCACCTCCCGCCGAACAGGACGGCGGTTGGAAGCGGATTTAGCCTTTGACTTTGCACTTCCTTTCGCATTGGCGCGGCTGCCGGAGGTCGTCTTCTTCGACGGGGATGCGGTTTTCTTCGCCGCAGCGGATGCTGACCGCGTCCCTCCGCCTGTTTTTTTCTTCTCTGTAGATGCCATGATATCCTCCTTTAAGGAAACAGGGACCGTTAATTCAGCCAGGGCAGCGCTCCCGCGCTCTTCAGCACACTTAAAAGGATCGTTACCGCGCCCATTGCCCAGCAATAGTAGGAAAACGCGCCGAATTTTCCCTTTTCCGCAATCATTTTCAGCAGCCGGATGCACAGGTAGCCAGACACCGCCGCAACCGCCACGCCGACGAAGTACACTGGCAGCAGAGCGGGATCGATCCCCGTATCCAGAACATCAGCAATGTGCAGAATATTGGCGCCCAGCACTGCGGGGATGGACAGCAGGAACGCAAACCGCACCGCGAACCTGCGCTCAAAGCCGCAGAAACAGCCTGCGGAGATGGTCATACCGGAGCGGGAGATACCCGGGCAGGTAGCGATCGCCTGACTGATACCCACCAGCAGCGCGTCCTTCATGGTAGCGCTGCCCTCGTTCTTTTTTCCCTTGCGCACACGGTCGCAGAGGAGCAGCAGGCAGCCCGTCACCAGCAGCGCTCCGCCGATGAAATAAGTATTTCCGCTCAGTCCCTCCACAAAATCCTTCACCGGAAGGATCACGAACAGCGGCAGCGTACCCACCACGATCATAGCGATCAGCCGACGGGCGGGAGGCTGCTGTTCATGCTTTCTGCCCTTTGCGATATCGCCCACCGTGCGGAAAAATTCAACGATCATCTCCCGGATCTCCTGCCAGTACGCCACGAATACCGCCGCCAGCGTACCCAGATGAAGCAGCACGTCAAAGAACATATCGTTTGTCCCCTCCACGCGGAAACCCAGCAGATTCTGGGCGATGGAGAGGTGACCGGAGCTGGAGATGGGCAGGAATTCCGCGATTCCCTGGATCAGCCCCAAAATGATTGCATTCAAAAAAGACACAGTATCGTCCCCTTATCAAAAATTATTTCATTTGATTATAGCACATCTGTTTGCGCTTTTCCATAGTTTTTTGGCAGATCATTCCGGTTCACCCTGCAATACAAAGCAAAAATGTCACTCTGGACGCAGCGGAGGACAAATCCTCTCCTTCGCTCCGTACAGAATGACATTTTCTCACTTGAGCATTCCCTCCAGCGCGCTCCGCGCGGCATCCTGCTCGGCTTCCTTCTTGCTGTGTCCGCTGCCGCGCCCGATGGCCTCGTCGTTCAGGCACACCTCAAACTGGAAGGTCTTGTTATGATCCGGACCGCTCTCACCGACCATGTGGTAAGTAAGCACCTGCCCGCTCTTGCGCTGAATGATCTCCTGCAGGGTAGTCTTGTAATCACGCCGCTCCTCTGCCGCCGGAACATGACTGAGCAGCACACGGTGGATCAGCTCCCTTGCCTTCTCGATGCCGCCGTCCAGATACACTGCGGCAAAAACCGCCTCTGTAGCGTCCGCAAGGATCGACTGACGTTCCCGTCCGCCGCCTGCCTCCTCGCCCTTGCCGAGTCTCAGGTACTTGCCAAGCTCCAGCACACGCGCGACCTCGTACAGGCTCTGCTCACACACCAGCGCAGCCCGAATACGGGTCAGATCGCCTTCGGGAAGCTTTCCGTAGGTTTTGAAGAGGAACTCCGCCGTAACAAAACCAAGCACACTGTCACCCAGAAATTCCAGCCGTTCATTGCTGCATACCGACGCGCTGCGGTGCTCATTGGCATAGGAGCTGTGGTTCAGCGCCTCGCTCAAAAGCGTGCGGTCCCGAAAGGTATATTGCAGCCTTTTCTCCAAAGATTCCATTGTACACTCCCTCCTTTCTGTAGAGAAAGCCCCGCAGCGAGGTCAGGCCCCTGACCCGCGGCGAGACTTTATCTAAAACTCAAGCGTCCAGCCTCTTAGCAAGGAAGCTCACGCAGTCACCCACAGTAGAAAGGTTTGCCAGCTCATCCTCGCCGACCTCACCGATCTTGAATTCGTCTTCCATTGCCATGACCAGCTCCACCAGATCCACGCTGTCAGCGCCCAGATCCTCCTCGAAAGAGGTATTCTCGGTGACGGAGTCCTGCTCCACGCCGAACTGTTCGGCAATGATAGCCTGCATACGCTCAAAAATTTCCTGCATCGCTTACCCTCCTTTCTGCATAATCATCTTGCATGATAATAGTTTTCTATCTCCCTGTCAATAGCCTGTCGGGATTTTCGGCAGATTTACTGACCCAACCGCATCAGATCAATATTCGCCTCGATCTCCGCAGCCATGTTGCCCTCAGCCGCCATAACCGCCTGGTAGATAGCGTTTTCAATGGCTCTCGCACCGCTGGAGCCGTGGGCCTTTATGACCGGACGGGTCAGCCCGAGGAACGGTGTTCCGCCAATGCTGTCGGGGTCCAGCTTGTTCTTAAACGCCGTGATCCCGCTCTTGACCAGCAGCGCGGCGATCTTGGTACCAAGGTTTTTGAGGAACATGCCCTTGATCTCCTTACCGAGGAAGGAACCCATGCCCTCAACGGTCTTGAGCATGACATTGCCGCTGAAGCCGTCCGCCACCAGCACATCACATCCGCCCTTAATGGCATCCTTTGCCTCGATGTTGCCGATGAAATTGAGATGTCCCGCGTCTCCCGCCTCGCGCAGCGCCTTGTATGTATCAATGCGGAGCTGATCTCCCTTGGTATCCTCCGCGCCGATGTTCAGAAGACCCACACGGGGCTTCTCAAGCCCCAGCGCGCGGCTGGCGTAGAAGCTTCCGAGATAGGCAAACTGCACCAGATACTCCACAGAGCACTCGGCGTTGGCACCGCAGTCGATCAGCACCATTTTCCCCGTTGCTGTGGGCAGAACGGGAGCCATCGCCGCGCGGCGGATGCCGCGCACGCGCTTGATGAGCAGCGTACCCGCGCTCAGAAGCGCGCCGGTGCTTCCGGCGGAAACAAAGGCATCGCCCTCGCCGCTCTTGACCAGATTCATACCCACAGTGATGGAGGAGTCCTTCTTGGTCTTGAACGCCGTAGCGGGATCATCATGCATGTCGATGACCTCAGTGGCATTGAGAACGGTGACATTGTTTGCAAGTCCTCCGCACTGGGCGGCGGCAGCGTTTACATCATCTTCCCTGCCCACCAGAGCGATCTCCAGCTCAGGGCGTGCCTTGGCTGCATTGATCGCGCCGCGAACGATCTCCAGAGGGGCGTTATCGCCGCCCATTGCGTCTACAATAATTCTCATGCTTCCTCCTGTTCCAGCACATTCGCCTTCATCTTCTCAAGGATCTCCAGTCCCCGGGCGGAGATCTCCGCATTCTTGTTGCGCTTGCCCTTGACACGGTAGCCAAGAGGCGTAATGATGCCGAAATTGATGTCCCTCGGCTGGAAATTCTCAACAGAACTGTCGCTGATGTACAGCGCCAGCGCACCGATGGCGGTCTCTCTGGGGAAATCAACAGGCTCCATGCCCCGCAGGCGGCGGGCAGTCTCCACGCCGGCCAGAAAACCGGATGCCGCAGACTCCACATAGCCCTCCACACCGGTCATCTGTCCGGCAAAGGAGATGCGGGGCTGGCTCTTCAGCTGATAATAGCGGTTCAGCAGGCGCGGGGAATCCATATAGGTGTTGCGGTGCATCACGCCGTAGCGCACATAGTCGGCATTGCGGAGGGCGGGGATCATGGAGAATACCCGCTTCTGCTCGCCGAATTTCAGATGGGTCTGGAATCCCACCAGATTATAAATGGAACCATCGGAATTGTCCCTGCGAAGCTGCACCACCGCGTAGGGCTCCTTTCCGGTGGCGGGGTCCTTCAGTCCTCTGGGCTTGAGAGGACCGTAGCGCATGGTATCCTCGCCCCGGCGTGCCATCACTTCAATGGGCATACAGCCGTCAAACACATTTTTGTCCTCAAAGCCGTGAACATTTGCCTCCTCGGCATTACACAGCTCCTCACGGAAGGTCTTATACTCCTCCTCGTTCAGCGCGCAGTTGATATAATCCGCTGTGCCCTTGTCATAGCGGGAGGCAAACCACGCCTTTGTCATGTCAACGCTCTCATAGGTCACCAGCGGTGCCGCCGCGTCGAAGAAATGAAGGGTAGTATCCCCGCCGAACAGGGTGAGAAGATGCTCCGCCAGCGCGTCGCTGGTCAGAGGACCGGATGCGACGATCACCTCGCCCTCAGGAAGCTCCGTCACCTCACCGTCCACAACGGTGATATTGGGGTGATTACGGATGGCTTCTGTCACATAGGCAGCAAAGCCGTGGCGGTCCACCGCCAGCGCGCCGCCCGCCTCCACACGGGTAGCGTCCGCCGCGCGGAGGATAATGCTGTCCAGCCGGCGCAGCTCCTCTTTGAGAAGTCCCACCGCGTTTTCCAGTCCCGCGCCGCGCAGGGAATTGGAGCACACCAGCTCCGCGAAATTTTCACTTGTATGGGCGGGGGACATCTTGTGGGGCTTCATTTCCCGCAGCGTGACCTCAATGCCGCGCCGGGCAAGCTGCCACGCGGCCTCACATCCGGCCAGTCCCGCGCCGATCACTGTTACTTTCATTCGTTTTCCTCTCCGGTCTTACCGGAAGCCTTTTTCGCCGTCTTCTTTGCCGCGGTGGATTTGGCAGTTTTCTTTTTCGCGGCAGTTTTCTTTTCCACAGTCTTCTTGGCTGTTGTTTTTTTTGCGGAGCTCTTTTTTGCAGTGGTCTTCTTTTCGGTCTTTCCCTCAGCGGTCTGCTCCGACGCGGCGTTTTCGCCCTCAGCGGCAGCCTTCCTGCGGTAGCCGCCGCGCTTCTCCTCGGGAGTAAAGTTGGAGCACTGCTCATTGACGCAGAACGGTTTCTTGAAGCCCTTGCCGGACTTCTTGAACATGGTCTGACCGCAGACAGGGCAGTCGTCCGCCACGGGAACATCCCAGGTCATAAAGTCACAGCGCTTGCTCTCGTCCTTGTTGTTGTTATTTTCGCAGCCGTAGTAGGCATAGCCGTTGCGGCTGGTCTTTTTCAGAATACGGTCGCCGCACTTGGGGCAGCGTCCGGGCATGGCAATGACCAGCGGCTTGGTGAAGGTACACTCAGGATAGCCGGGGCAGGCAAGGAAGCGTCCGAACCGTCCGCTCTTGACGACCATCTGCTTGCCGCAGACATCGCAAACCTCCTCGCTCACCTCATCGGGCACCTTCAGGCGCACGCCTTCCAGAGCCTGCTCTGCCTGCTCCAGCGTTTCATGGAAGGGATCGTAGAACTCACGCAGCAGCTCACGCCACGCCTTCTTGCCCTCCTCCACATCATCCAGCTTGCGCTCCATCTCGGCGGTAAATCCGGTGTTGACGATGTCGGTGAATTTATCGCACATCAAACCGTTGACCACCTCGCCCAGCGGCGTGCTGCGCAGGTACTTCCCTTCCTTGATCACATATTCACGGTCAAGAATGGTGCTGACGGTAGGGGCGTAGGTAGAGGGGCGTCCGATGCCGTTTTCCTCCATGGCACGGATGAGGGATGCGTCCGTATAGCGGGCGGGAGGCTGGGTGAAATGCTGCTCCTGCTCAAAGCCATGGCTCACGAGCTGCTGACCCTCGGTCAGCTCGGGGAGCTTTGCCTCCTTCTCTTCCTTCTCCTCGTCCTTGCCCTCCTCATAGACGGCAGTATAGCCGGAGAATTTCAGCGCGCTGCTGGAGGCGCGGAAATCATGTCCCGCCGACTCCACCTCAACGCTCACGCTGTCATACACCGCGTTGGACATCTGGCACGCCACAAAACGGCTCCAGATCAGACGGTACAGGCGGTACTGCTCCGCCGTCAGATCCTTCTTGATATCCTCCGGTGTCAGCGTCACATCGCTGGGACGGATGGCTTCGTGGGCATCCTGCGCGCTCTGCTCGGTCTTGGAGACACGGGGCGCGCCGGGATAATACTTCTCACCGTAGCGGCCCAGAATAAAGCTCTTGGCTGCTGCCTGTGCCTCATCGCTCAGACGCAGGGAGTCGGTACGCATGTAGGTGATCAGACCCACCGTGCCCTCGCCGGTGATATCCACACCTTCATAAAGCTGCTGGGCGATCGCCATAGTGCGGCGGGGGGTCATGCTCAGCTTGCGGCTTGCCTCCTGCTGGAGGGTAGATGTGGTGAAGGGGGGCGAGGGAGAGCGGTGCTTATCCTGCCGCTTGACGCTCTTGACGGCAAAGGTGCCGTTCTCCACCTCGGCTGCCACCGCAGCCACCTCTTCCGCGGAATTAAGCTCCCGCTTTTTGCCGTTCTCACCGTGGTAACGGGCGAGGAACTTTGTCTTGTCCGTTCCATCGGTGCTGAGCTTAACATCCAGTGACCAGTATTCCTGAGGCTTGAACTCCGCGATCTCCTTTTCGCGGTCACAGACCATGCGGGTCGCCACGGACTGCACACGTCCGGCGGAAAGCCCCCGGCGGATCTTCTTCCACAGCAGCGGGGAGAGCTGATAGCCCACGATTCGATCAAGGATGCGCCGTGCCTGCTGAGCATCCACCAGATCCTGGTCGATCTCACGGGGCGCGGCGATGGACTCGCCCACCACGCGCTTGGTGATCTCGTTGAAGGTCACACGCCTTGTCTTGGCATCACTCAGCGACAGAAGCTCCTTTAAATGCCAGCTGATGGCCTCACCCTCGCGGTCCGGGTCGGTTGCGAGGTAGACATATTCGCTCTCCTTCGCGGACTTCTTCAGATCGCTGATAATTTCCTCTTTTCCCTTGATGGGGCGGTAATTCGGCTCAAAATCATTTTCGATATCCACGCCGATGGTGCTCTTGGGCAGATCGCGCAAATGTCCCATGCACGCCTTGACCTGATAGCCCGGACCAAGGTACTTGCCGATCGTTTTCGCCTTGGCGGGGGACTCCACGATCACCAGACTTGTTTTTGCCATTGTATCCTCCTGACACGGCGGCTTTCGCGCCGGTAGTTGTTTATACTAATGTCACCGCCAGCGCAAACCGTTTTCCGCTGTGCGCTGTGACATAACCTTCAATTTCCAAAACCGTCAGTGCGGAAAGCACGCGACGGGCAGGGATCTGCGTTTGCTCGATGATATCATCCACCTGCAGCGCGCCATCCCTCAGTTCCCGCAAAACAGCGATCTGATCGGCGTTTAAGCCATGATCGCCGTCCAGCTCCAGCACAGGCAGGGCTGGCTCCTTTTTTAGCTCTTTCTCCTTCGGCGGCGGGGATGCTTCCTGCCGGGGCGTTTCCTGCTCCCCGAACCGGACAGCCTGCTGCACACCCCGGGCACGGAGCTTATGGGGATAGCGGGACTCATAGTGCATCAGAATATCCCATGCCTCGGTGACCACCATCGCGCCATCCCGCAGCAGGCGGTTGCTGCCAAGACACCCGGGATCGGTGATCTGACCGGGAACGGCGAACACATCCCGTCCCTGATCCAGCGCCCTGCCGGCTGTGATGAGCGTGCCGCTTTTCTCCGCAGCTTCCGTCACTACCACACCCAGCGACAGACCGCTGATGATGCGGTTTCGCACCGGAAAGTGCCGTCCATCATGGTGCGTCCCCGGCGGATATTCCGACAAAATCACGCCACGCACGGCAATATCCTCATAGAGAAAGCGGTTTTCATAAGGGTAAACGCTGTCATGCCCTCCACCGATGACGGCGGCAGTAAAGCCGTTTGCCCGCAGCGCGCCCCTGTGTGCCGCGGCATCTCCTCCGGCAGCAAGACCGGACACGACCACAGCACCGTGGGAAGCAAGCTGATAGGCAAGCTGCTCACCGGCACGCAGCGCGTAATCCGATGATTTTCGTGAACCCACCATGGCGATGGCGACCTCGTCATCAAAGAGAGGCAGCCGCCCTCGTACATACAGCAGAATGGGCGGATCATAGATATTGCGCAGGCGGTCGGGATATTCCGTGTCGTGAATCGTCAAAATACGCAGTCCCAGCCGTTCGCACTCGCCGAGGATCCTGTCCGCTTCCCGGAGGGATTTGTTCTCCAGCAGCTCAGCATATTGCTTCGTCATGCCCTCCACCAGCAAGTATTCCCCGCTCTCCGCCATGAAAATGCGCTCCGGCGACGCGAAGTAATCCAGAAGACTCAGCTTGAGCTGACTCGGCACACCCTTCAGGCCTGCAAGCCACAGCCAGTATTTCATCGCAGTCACGCACTTCACGCCCTTTCTAAAAGTATTACCGGTATCCCTCCCAGAGAAGCGTCGCCGCCGCGATCGCGGCGTTGAGGGATTCACAGCGCCCGCTCATGGGAATGCGGATCGTTTTGTCGCAGGCGGCCAGCGCCGCGTCGGTCAAGCCTCTTCCCTCGCTGCCAATAAGGATCACACCGTTCCGGAGATCCGCTTCCCGGGCATCCACAGTATCCTCCCGCAGTGCAGCACCCATCAGCGGCAGCTTTGCGGCGCGCAAAACTGAGCAAAGCTGCTCCAGCGTGGTATTCCATGCCTTGATGCGAAAGAGTGCGCCCATTGTGGAACGCACGGTCTTAGGATTGTACAGATCCGCGCAGCCCTCCAGCAGGATCACGCCGTCCGCCTCGTAGGCATCGGCAGTACGCAGGATGGTGCCCACATTGCCGGGGTCCTGCACGCCCTCCAGCGCCAGATAGCGGTTTCCGTCCAGCGTATCGGGCAGCGTCTGCTCCGGCAGTCGGGCGGCAAAGAGAGCGCCCTGCGGTGCCTCCATAGGACTGATGGAGCGCATCAGATCCTCCGGCACCTCCACCACACGCACAGCCTCCTTTAGCGGCGGCAGCGGTGTGCCCTTCGTGTAGACCACCGTGGTGAGCGGCGCGTCCCACTTGACCGCCTCCTCAAGAAGCTTGACACCGTCACCAATGTACTCCCCATGCTCCCGGCGGTAAGAGCGTGACGAGGCAAGCTTGCGGATATGGGTCATCAGTGGATTTGCGCGGCTGGTGATCAATTCTGCCATGCGTTCACACTCCGTTTCCTTCTTTTCGCGGTCATGGGCATGACCGTCTCGTACAGTTACCTTATAATAAATGTATCATTTCCGGTTGTCAAGTCGTGGTTTTTTGTTTTTTTACCTTTTGGATTGATTTTCCGCAGAATTTTCCCCGAAAAAACGGGCATCTCTACGAAAAAAGTGGATCAAAATCACAAATCCCATTCGTCCATTTCGATTTGATCCCCCGCAGCGGAAATCCACTATGCTGCCTGAGATTCTGATAAAAACAACAGGGAGTACCATCATCATTGGCACTCCCTGTTGTTTTTTTACTTCCCTCTCAAACGCTTTGCTTCTTCGCGCTGGAGGGTGAAGATCGCGCGAACCAGACGGTCCTGCTCACTGGGGCTCATATTCAGAAACTGGCAGCCGTAGAGATTGGTATAGCGCGCCTGCTCCACACGGCGGACACTGACGCGGAAGGAAAAAGGCTCGCTTTCGGGAAGGATCTCCGCATTGCCCACGCGAAGCTGGTCGCCGCGGCTGTAAACAGCATCGCAGGCGAGCATCACGCCGCCGCCGCTGACATCCAGAAGCTTGCATTTAAACTTTTCCTCCTTGCGGAGGGGATCGTCCTTAGCGTCCGCTGCCCATTTCACACGGGTGACCGCAGCCTCCACCGAGATATTCTGGCGGAAGAACTCGCGTTTCTCCCAAGTGAACCAGTTGGCAAGCTGATCCATTTTCCACATGGTCTTCGTACTGCCGCAGACAGTTCCGTGGTAGACAACGCGGCGGTCATCGCTCAAATGACCGCGCAGCTTGAATTCGGAATTGTACATAACAGGAGGAACTTCACCGCCATTATCGTTTTCGATCTTGACCGACTCTCCGTCGAACTCTGTTACACGGGCCCGGAACATAACTTCATTGCTCTCGTTCAAGACCTCCAACAGCATACCGACTTCGACTTCCAAATAGTTGCTCATATCTGTTCCTCCTGCCCTCCTGCGGAAAGCTCCGCATCAATATCTGCGATACCACTCCCGGCTTATGCCGGGAGTGGTATAAAATTTACTCTCACGCTTGCTTTTTCAGTATACAATACAAAAACAAAGCGGTCAAGAAAAACTGTTAGTCAAATAGGCGTGTCTCGTGTCGCAGCTGCTCTCTCCCGTTGCAGCGGAAGCCGCTTACTTGACCCAACTGACCAGGAATGTCGGCTTTGCGAATCTGTATTCCTCGTCGTCCGGAGTCAATTCAGCCACGAGCGTCAAGCGCAGACGCGCACCCTGCTGGAGCACATTTCCGGACGAGTCACAGATACTGCCTTCATTGAAAATCGTGATATAGGAACCGATCTGGGCATCAATGAAGAAAATACGTATCGAACCTCCGCTAACCTCAATACCGTTCTTGTTTCCATCTGTCTCATTCGGACTATCGGTATTGAGCTTGATCCGGTCCATATTCATCTTACTTCCAAGGTTTTTCTCTGTAATGGGAAAGCGCTCCGTTTCCAAGCTGTCTCCTGTGGCAAGCAGCTGGTAGATCCTCTCGGAGAACGTGATTTCCACAGAACCCTGGTACAGATAGTCTTCGGGAGCGCCTTCCTTGCGCGCATCGGACAGCAGAGTGGTATAGAACGGCACACCGGTTGTCAGCTTGGCGACAAGTCCGTCAATACTGGTGTATGGATCACGCAGCTCCGGCGGCAAAACGTCGCTCAAATGCAGTCCATCCTTCGCCTTGAAGCCGTAGGTCTGTCCCATCGTATTGCGTGCTGCCGCAATGATATAGTAGACGACTTCCTCACTCATGTTGCCCGGTTCGATCTCGTCGGGAATTCCGCCCCTGAAGCTCTTGTCGCCCATATCAGTGGGCTGCTGGTAGCTGGATGCCTCCATCTGAATGCGCTGAAGCACATAATCCTTGATATACTCGTTTCCGAAGGCATCAAAAATCGAGCGTTTGTCAGACATGGACAGCATCAAAGCATCCAGCACAGTGATCGTATTCGGATCCTTCTTGGTAACGAGGTCACATGCCGCACTGTATGCCTCAAACGTAACATTATCTGCCAGATAGTTCTTGAACAGCATGGTAGAACCACCGAACAAGCTCTCCGCGATCGTGTTCGTATACAGAACCCAACTCAGTTCCGCATCGGTAGAGGTTTTTGCCTGAACACCACTACCGCTGCTCAAAAGGTTCAATTCAATCGTGGGGGTAGTGACTTCATTGGTCGTGAACTGGAAGCAGTGGACCTTGGAGAGGGACTGCGACTCGCCCTTGAGCAGACAGTACACGATGTACGTGGTTTCCGGTATCAGACCTTCCACCTTGACGGAGTGGATCGAGTTGCCGATGTACGCCTTACCGGTCTTAACATCCGTATTATCAGCACCTCTATCAACCAGCAGCGAAACACCGTCCGGTGTAGGCGTTGCCAGAATGTAGTCTTTACCCAGCGGATTTTCGGGGTCAAGCTTTTTACCGGTCGTTGCCGGGAATACGTTCAGCTTAAACCATTCCTCAAACTCCAGCTCGTTTCCTTCCGCATCGGTAATGGTCGTGGGGATGGATGTAGTCAGTCCCAGACCATTGTCCACCAGGGGTGCCACAACGTAGTAGAGCGTACCGGATCTATCCAGCACGATATTCATGTTCGCCGCACTGTCACCGACAGAGAAGGTAGGATAACCATCTCTGAACTTTGGTGTCTTGGTGTCGATGAACTTATGCGTCACAGAGAAGTCTTCCGGATTACCAATATATTCCACTTGAGGATCTGCCTTGGCAAAGTCCGTACTGGAAAGATCCTGATCGGCAGGAACGAGTACATCCAGCTTCACATCGGCGCTCCAGCTCTCCTCGTCGGTTTTTTCATCGATGGCAGTCACGTCGATAACAAACTCATAAATATACTCATCACGCAGGGAGTTGAGCTGCGGCATGCTGGTGCTGCTTCCGTTGATAAGATCGTTGACGCTGGATCTCTGCACACCGCCACTGGCTCTGATATACATATTGCCCAGATAGATCCAGCCATTCTGATCGGGATCATCCGCACCCGCAAACATGGAAAGCTCGGCAGGGATCGTAATGATCTGCTCACCCTTATCCGCTGTCGGGTTGATCACGCGGCAGTACAGGTCAAAATGGATGATGATGTCTTTCGTTTCGAACCAGATATCGTAGTAAACATTGCTGTTGGCACTGTTGGTGGACTGGGGATCCAGCCAGAAGCGCATATCCGCATCCGCATCCGCTCCGGTCAGTCTGTCGATGGGCTGACCATCCACACTGACATTGCTGCTGGCGCGGCTGGTCAGATTGACCTGTGCGAACACAGTATCAAATTCAGGCAAATCGTTGTAGGGATTTGGCTTGATGGGATTTTTGTTGTTGGAGTTATCCGTGATGTCCTCGATGACGAAATGGTAGGTGCTGCCGCTGCTCAGACTGACAGCCTTGCCATGCTCAAACGTCAGAACCAGATCACCCTCGTCCGTCATCTCCATCTTGACCTTTTCATAGTTGATCCATGTTCCGATATCGTCAGCGGTTGCGTCAGGATCATGCTTGACCTGATATGCTGTGCTGAGATTAGTCACATCCCAGAGCTGAATGGCTTTTTCCAGATCCTCGACCAAAGTCGCCTGCGCCGCAACGACCTCCTGCGGGGTAGACTTGGGATCAGTGATCACCTTGTACAGCTCAAAGAAGGACTGTCCCTCCTTGGCATCCTTATCGCGGATATTTTCGCTGAAAATAAGCATGATATCCGTCTCTGCCAGAGGATTCTCACCCGCGGCATCGGCAGTTTTTGTAAACTCCTGACGAACCTGCGGCGCAACAGTATCCAGCGTGTTGACGTTGATCATCTTTACTTCTGAGTAGTTGCCTGCCTTATCCTGCGCCACATAGTAGACATCATAAGAGGACTCCGGCTCCAGTCCGTTGACCTTCAGTGTAACTTCCGCGTTCTCTTTGGCGGTGGACTTGCCTGCCTTCACGATGTTGCCCATGCCGTTGGCGACCTGCAGAACCGCCTTTCTGCTGGCAGGATCCGCATCACCCAGATAATCCACCCCCGCCTTGACCGCGACCCAGAAAATGGTTCCGGCTTCATTCAGATAAGTGGAAAGATTGACGTTATTCTTCTGAACACCGGAAACGATAGCATCCTCCATAACAGGCGGCGTTCCGTCCACCGTGGTAAAGGTAATCTTTTTGATGCCGGAATCCTTGCCGTTATCGGGATCGATCAGGCACAGGTACAGCTCGTAGGTCACCTTTTCCTCCAGCTTGCCCTCCTCGCAGACGTTCAGAATACGGATCACGTTCTTATTCACAGGAATACCGTCCTTGGGACAGTTGCCCAGATCGCCGCTGATCGCGCCGGACTTGAACTCGTTGATAGTGGGTGCGCCCGCGCCCTTGGGCAGGACCGCATAGTAAAGCACGCTGCTCTTGGTGGACATGACGCTGACCTGCGCGTAGTCCATCTTCACCAGCGTCAGCTCGGGGTAACCGTTGGCAAACTTGGGTGCGGTACCGTCCGGTGTTGTGAAGGTGATATACTTCACAGCGCTCTGCTGACCACGGCTGTCCACCAGCACAGCGGAAACATAGTAGGTTCCTTCCTCGGTGAGCTTGGTGAGCTTGGTTCTGATATCAGTCTCGGAGGCGGTCACATTCAAGGAGCCCTGCATGATGATCTTGGTCTTGTAATCCTTCTCCTCGATCAGATCCTCCGCGCTGACGGGACCGTCGATCAGATTGGTCAGCGCCCAATAGAGCGTTCCCTTCTTATTAGTCTGGAAGACCACATCCGCACTGGTAGGCGCAATGTTTTTGACCCTGGGATAACCGGCAAGGATCCTGGGGTCGGCAGAGGATTCATCGGCATCCTTGGTGTCCATCTCCTCACCGGCGATCACAGCCTCCAGACCGGGGCGGATATTGATGTCGTCGGGCAGGATATCCACGACAGCGCCCGCCGCGTTGATGTTTACCTCGGCGATATCGCCCTCACCGGTGACGGGAACACCGATATCCATATTCAGCTCCTCAATAGAGGCGATATTTCTGACCTCAAGCTGAGAGCCGATAGCGTTTTCATCAATAGTGACGAACTGCGCGGTACCCTCCGCGATCATCAGAAGGGACTCGGGAGTACGGTTCATCACTTCCTCGATGTTGCCCGCCATCGTGACGGTCATGCCGCTCTCGCCGTTGAGCTCCACATAGAGCAGACCATCGCCGGAAGCAGTCTGATCGTCCAGATACGCGCTGGTCTTGACGTTGGTAAAGTCGATCTCCGTGTCACCCTCGGCACGAAGGGTAACGAACTGGTTTGCGATGCTGTCGATCACCAGCTCACCGCTCTCCACGTTGCGAAGAATGATGCTGCTGTCGCCCTTATGACTCTCGCCCGCACCGGAAACGATGATCTTGCCCAGAACAACAACGTTGTCCAACAGGATATCGCCCAGCTCCAGACCGCCGGTGATGTAAAGGTTGCCCGCAATGGTGGTATTCTTGAGCGTAACCCCCGAGGTAGAGATCATCACGTTGCCGTACACACCGCCCAGAGAATGGGTGCCCGGCTCATAGACCATCGTACCGATGGCCTTGACCAGCATGGCCGCGACCTCGCCGCGGGAAACGTTCTTCTGAGGCAGGAAGCTGCCGTCCTCATAGCCATTGACATAGCCCGCGCTGATGGCGGACTCCACCATACCGCGGCTCCAGTCGTTGAAGCTGCGGCTGTCGGTAAAGCCGAGAGTCTCGCTGGCCTTTTCCTCCAGCAGGAGGTTGCGTCCGATCAGGACTACCGCCTGCTCACGGGTCAGATAGCTGTTCGGGTCAGCGGTGTTCTCACCGGTACCCTTGAAATAACCCATATTGTAAGCAATTCCGATATCATTATTATACCAGTCGGTAATATAGACATCAGTAAAGGGATGCGTGGTGTCCGCGGTATAGCCGAAAGCACGGTTGACCATGGTAACGAACTCCGCGCGGGTGATCTTCTCCTCCGCGTTGAGGTTGCCCAGCACATCGCCGCGCATGACGCCCCAGTCCACGACCTTCTCAATGTACTCATCCATCCAAGATGCCGCGAAGACCTCCGCCACGGAGGCAGGCAGCATACCAAAAAGCAGCACCAGTGCCAGCAGAGCCGACACAGCGCGCCGCACGTATTTCTTCATCATCATTTCACAGAGCTTCTTCATTGCACGACCTCTTTTCTGTCCGCTGTTTTCATGTGCTGACTGAGCTGGATATTAAATACCGCCTCACAGATGAGCTTTTCCTCATCGTGACACATATTAATAAACCGTGCCGCGCAGCAGGGTCTTCCATCCTTTTCCCATGCCCGCAGGATGCGGCAGCGCATCACCAAAGGCTGCGGCGTAACGGGGATCACGACCTCGATGATATCACCGCGCTGCATCGGCTCATCGCAGTAAAAAGCGATGCCGCCGCAGCTCAGGTCGATGAACTCCGCCTTGCGCCGTCCGGTCCAGGAAACGTCCACAGGATAGATCAATGTATCAAATGCCACCTTTACACGCAGCATGTCGCGCACATCTTCCTTGGTCTCCACCTGTCTGAGCTTCAGCACATCACGGGAAGCGCCCAGCACTTCGCCCCGCAGGGTCGGCATGGTCTGCAGCATACCCACCAGCGTCACCAGCTTGTGGGGCGCGATATCCTCGATCTCATCAATGTCCTCATCAAGCACCTTGACGCGAAGCTCCTCCGCATCCGGCGCGGTGATAAGAAGTCCCCGCGCAACAGGCGCATCCTCATCATTGAGCAGCAGATAGATTCTCTCGTTCATGCCTGTTCCTCCTTCACCGCCGCCGCGTCAGAAGCCGCCGGTCCGTCCGCTTCCCCGGACTGCCGCTGCGCGCGCTCACGCGCCGCCTTCTCCGCCTGCTCCTTCTTTTCCTTTTCCTCGGGATCAAAATTCAGAAAATACACATAGATCTCAACGATTGCCCTGTACAGCTCCTCGGGGATCTCCTGTCCCAGCTTGAGCTGGGTCAGTGCTGTGGCAAGGGAATTATCCTCATAGATCGGAACCCCCGCGTCTGCCGCGGTCTCAACAATCTTTTCCGCCATGTAGCCCATGCCGGATGCTACAACAACAGGAGCCGCGTCACCTGCGCCGTACTGCAGCGCCACCGCCATATTGGACCCGTCGCGTCCCTTTTTAGACCTTGACATTCACGCTGTTCTTCCTTTCAAAAATTTGTGGGAAAACCTCGGTCAGTGTGAGCGGACGCTGCATCTGCCGCACCGTCACACCGCCGTTTTTCAGACCGTTGCGCTCCAGGATCTGCCCCAGCGCCTGCCCGATCCGGTCGCCGAAAGGCGCGACCTTTGCCGGACAGAGCACATTCATGCTGACTTCTTTATCCCTGCTGACCACCAGCACATCAAAAGCCCCCAGCGGCTGCACATCCAGCTTGAGCAGAAGCTTTGTGCAGCTTCCGCGCCTTCCGTCCTGCTCCTCACGCTCCGCGTCCGGATCCACCCACAGCTCGGAGAAGAGAAATTTTCCATCCCATTCCAGAGGCAGGATAAAGTGATTGACAGGCATGTATACACTTTCGTTGATCAGCATCGCCGTCACGAGCTGGCGGAAGATGCTCTGGGTATTGGCATCGCCCTCACCGCTCATGGCGCGGGACGCGGCGGCGGTCAGCGCGTCAGCAAACCGGTTGGCGGGGGACTCCGGATCAAAATTATTGGCGCTCAGCAGCTTCAGCAGTGTTTCATCGTCGATAGCGCCCAGCTGATCCTTCAGCGTGCCGTAGCTGACCAGGCGGCGGAACGCGTCCAAAAGGTTGGTAAGCGAGCCGTTTTCATAGCGGGTCATATTCAGCGTCAGCATACTCAGAAGCTCCCGGGGCGTGCCCAGATCGTGGGTCCTGCCGACATAATCTGCCATGTGGGGGAACACCTTCTGCCGGAGAGTCTGCAGCACAGCCTCCCGGTCCCCTGCCGCCATGTCACCCTCCATCTGTTCCAGCAGGTCAAGCAGCGCCTGCGCCCAGCTTGCGGGCATACTGTCCGCCATGCCGCGCAGCTCCCGCAGGATATTCCCCTCGATATGAGAGGACGAAGCATGATCCATATACGCCTTCACAAACTGCAGGATATCCTCCCGCACACTTACGGAGGCGGCGTTGGCGTAGGCATTGCGCAGCAGCGCGAACAGCGCGCCGCCGCAGCGGCTGCCGCTCTTGAGCTGTCCCTTCAAAAACGCCAGAAGCTGATCGGCGTCCATGTGCATCATCTGCATGATCTCGGACATCTGCGCGGCAACGCCCTCGCTCATGCCCGAAAGGACTACCGTCCCCTCTCTGCCGCCGAACAGCCGGGAAAGGCTCTCCGCCAGATTGGGCGACTCCCGCAGCCGCTGCACGAACGTCTCGAAATTGGAGTCGTAGCGGACACCCTGCTGATTGCCCAGCAGATTATTGTCCTGCCGGTCGGTCCTTCCGTCGGCATGGACAACGCGGCCCAACTCGGGAACATTTTGAATATTCGGATTGTTCTGCGCATTCCCCTGTGTGAGCGGAATGTTTCGGTTTACGTTGGCATTTTCACGTCCCGGTACCGGGTTGGTCACGCCCAAAAGATCCGGCATTTCAGAATCCTCCAAAAAAAGGTTGATTTAGTGAACTAAATTTGATAAAGTAACCTTAGGCTCTTATTTTCCATTGGTGTCTGCCGATAAAAAATAAAGATACTAAAGATAAGGCGGTGTTTTCTATGAGCAGCGGCAACGAAATCCTGGATATGTATATCTACGAAACCAATACATTGCTCGAACAGCTGGAAGCCAGTGTTCTTGAAGCGGAGAAGGCTAACGACTTTTCTCAGGACAATGTCAATGAGATCTTCCGCATCATGCACACCATCAAGGGTTCCTCCGCGATGATGGAATTTGACTCCCTTGCTACGATCGCGCACCGGATCGAGGATCTTTTCTTTATCATCAGAGAAAATTCCATGTCCGTCGTTTCCGAGGCGAACCGTTCCACCCTGTTCGATCTGGTGTTCCAGTCTATCGATTATTTCCGCGGCGAGGTGGATAAGATCGAGTCCGATCAACCTCTCTCTAAGGATATCGACAACTTCTTATCAGATATTAATAGTCTGATCACCAAAATTAAGACCGGTGACGACAGCGCACCCGCCCCTGCGCCCGCTGCCGCGCCTGTTGCTTCCTCCCCCACCGCCCCCATTGCAGGGAGCGTTGCCGTTACCTCCGGCAACCGCGACTTCCCCTACGAGCTGCGCGTGTTTTTTGACGAGGGCTGCGGCATGGAAAATCTCCGTTCCTTCATGCTTGTCACCTCTGTGCGTGACTGCTGCGCCGATTCCGACTTCATTTTTGAGCCCGCCAATGTGGAGAATGATCCCTCCACCTCCGAAGCGGTCATCGAAAACGGCTTCAGCATGATGTTCCGCAAGACCGAGGATCGCGCCAGCGCGATCTCCATCGTCAATGCCTCCGGTTCCATCAAGTCCTATCAGGCTAACGATCTTCAGTTCGTTGATGCCGCTCCCGCTCAGCAGGTGCAGGAGGAGCAGGATACTGCTGCCGATTTCTCCGCCGCAAACGCCCCCGCTCAGCAGGCTGCCGCCGTGCAGCATCCCAAGGAGAGTCTCATCAGCGTCAACCTGAGCAAGCTGGAGCAGCTCAGTGCCGTTGTCGGCGAGATCGTTATTACCGAATCTATGGTCACCTCCTCCCCCGATCTGAACGGTCTGGCTCTGGACAACTTCCAGAAATCCGCCCGTCAGCTCCGCAAGCTTACCGACGAGCTGCAGGATGTCTCCATGTCCCTGCGCATGGTCCCCATCTCCGGCACCTTCCAGAAGATGAACCGTATCGTCCGCGATATGAGCAAGAAGCTGGGCAAGCGCGCCAAGCTCACCCTCATCGGCGAGAACACCGAGGTGGATAAGACCATCGTCGACAGCCTCGGCGATCCTCTGATGCACATCGTGCGCAACTCTATGGACCACGGTCTGGAGGAAACCGAAGCTGACCGCGTCGCCGCAGGCAAGGATCCCGTTGGCGAGATCACCCTCACCGCCCGTGACACCGGCAGCGAGGTCATCATTGAGATCACGGACGACGGCAGAGGCGTAAACTGCGACTCCGTTCTGAAAAAGGCGATCAAGAACGGTCTTGCCAATCCCGATATCGAATATTCCAAGCGTGAGATCCTGAACTTCCTGATGATGCCCGGATTCTCCACCAACAATCAGGTCACTGAGTTCTCCGGCCGTGGCGTCGGCATGGATGTCGTGAAGAGAAATATCGAGGAAGTGGGTGGCACCGTCACTATTACCAGTGAGGAAGGCCAGGGCATGACCACCACGCTGAAAATCCCCCTCACCATGGCCATCATGGACGGCATGGAGGTCTCTGTCGGCGATTCCATTTTCACCATTCCCATCAATAATATCCGCCAGAGCTTCAAGGTCACTGCCGGCGACATCATTTATGATTCCACCAATCACGAGGTCATCAGCTGCCTGAACAACTTCTATCCCATCATCCGCGCAAAGGATCTGTATCAGCTTCAGAAGGGACACGACAACATCGAGGACGGCATCCTGCTGTGGCTGGAGTCCGGCGAATGCTCCTACTGTCTGTTTGTCGATGACCTTCTCGGCGAGCAGCAGGTCGTTGTCAAGCAGCTCCCCAGCTATGTCAACAGCTACAACATCAAGCGTTACGGCATCAACGGCTGTACTCTGCTGGGCGACGGCAGCATCAGTATCATTCTGGACGTGGCAAATCTCTACGCGTCCACTCAGGAATCTTAACGCAAGAAGGAGGATCAGCACATGAGTGTTAAAGTGAATGAGGATCTCATGTTCGCAACAGAGGAAGAAATGGAAGCGGTTTTCGGCGTTCAGGCCGAGGATATCGTGGATACTCAGAAATATCTGATTTTCAATACCGATAATCTTAAGTTCGGTATTGATGCCAACTCTGTTGTTGAGATCATCACCAACTATTCCGTTACCTTCCTTCCCATGCTGCCCGACTTTGTGCGCGGCATCATCAACCTGCGCGGCGACATGATCCCGATTCTGGACATCCGTCTGCGTCTGGGCAAGGAAGCAAAGGAGGATTGTCTGGTCATCGTCCTCAACGTGAACGGCACCCAGCTCGGTCTGCTGGTGGATTCTGTGGATCAGATGCTGGATATTCCCAAGGACGACATCCTTCCCACCCCTGTCAACCACACGCAGAAGCTGGTCAACGGCATGGTTGCCCTGCCCGACGGTTCCGGCACCATGATGGTTCTGGACTGCGAGGAGCTGCTGCCCCATGACTGATAACACAGCCAATCAGGGAGCCGTATTCTCTCCCATGACCATCTCGGACAATGATTTTCACAGACTGGCGAGCTTTGTCCACACTACTTACGGAATCGATCTGTCTCAGAAGCGTCAGCTCATTACCGGACGACTGTCCGTCACTATCAAGCAGCTTGGATACAAGAGCTTTACCGAGTTTGTTGACCATCTGCTGAAAAACAGAGACGAGAAGGAGATCACTCTCCTGCTCAACAAGCTGACGACCAACTACACCTTCTTCATGCGAGAGCAGGATCACCTTGATTACTTCCGCGACCAGATCATCCCCGCGATCGTCCGCCGCCACGAGCGCGACAAATCTCTGGCGATCTGGAGCGCAGGCTGCTCCACCGGCGAGGAACCCTATAACATTTCCATGTATCTGCTGGATTATCTTGGTTCTCAAGCCAGTCAGTGGGATACCCGTGTCCTTGCAACGGATATTTCCGCTCAGGCGCTGAATACCGCCCGTCAGGGCATTTACGAGCTGCCGGACACGATCCCCGCGGAGTGGCGGCGCAAGTATTTCACTGATTTAAAAAACGGCCGCCACGCCGTTGCTCCCGCCATCAAGAACAACGTCATTTTCCAGACATTCAATCTGATGGATCCTATCCGTTTCCGGCGCAAGTTCGATGTGATTTTCTGCCGCAACGTGATGATCTACTTCGACCAGCCCACCAAGGACGCTCTGGTCAACCGTTTCCATGAGGCTACGAATCCCGGCGGCTATCTGCTCATCAGCTATTCGGAGAATCTCAGCCCCAATACTCCCTACCGCCGGCTCGCTCCGGCAACCTTCCAAAAATAAGCAAAGGGCGTGTTCCAAATGATCCCCAAGTCGGATCGTAGCCATGTCGTTC
>JAZOBV010000112.1:0-26010 GCA_045596145.1 Candidatus Pelethomonas sp. | reverse complement strand
TCTCAGGCCCAGCGCACCGGACAGAAGGTTTCGGTCGATATTGTAGACTGATAAAAAAGGGGTATGCGCGACGCGCATACCCCTTCTCTTTACTTTAGGAGATGATAACATGGAACTGGAATTTATCACGGTAGGTCCCATCGTCAATACTCACGGCATCCGCGGCGAGGTGAAGCTCCTGCCGCAGGGGGTGGATGCAGAGCTGCTGCGCGGCTGCAAAACGCTGTATGTGGACGGTCAGCCCCACAAGGTGGAGGCAAGCCGTGTGCATAAGGGCTGCCTTCTGGTCAAGCTTGCCGGTGTGGATGATATGGATACCGGACTGACCTTCAAAAACAAGACGGTTTCCATCCGACGCAAGGATGTGAAAATCCCCAAGGGTGTTTTCTTCGATCAGGAGCTGATCGGGCTGACCGCCCGGGATGCTGCCACCGGCGAAGATCTTGGCGCGGTGGAGGAAGTGCTGGATTATCCCGCCCATAAGGTCTATGTGGTGCGCGGCGGCAGGGATGAATTTATGATCCCCGCAGTTCCCGCCTTTGTGAAATCCATTGATATGGCAGCGGGAGTCATGGAGATCCATGTCTGGGAAGGTATGGGCAGCCATGAGAATTGATATTATGACCCTGTTCCCCGAAACGGTGGGGGATATGATGAACGAATCCATCCTTGGCAGGGCGCAGGAGCGTGGCTTCATCCGCATCGACGCTCACCAGATCCGTGACTACACGGTGAACAAGCAGAAGCAGGTGGATGATTACCCCTACGGCGGCGGGCGCGGCGCAGTGATGCAGGCAGATCCTCTGTACCGCTGCTGGGCGCACATTAAGGAGAACTACGGCACAGCGAAGACCCATACCATCTATCTTTCTCCCTGCGGTACCACCTTTTGTCAGTCAAAGGCACGGCAGCTCCTTGCCGAGCATGACCATCTGATCCTTGTCTGCGGTCACTATGAGGGCATTGACCAGCGTTTTATCGACGAATGCGTGGACGAAGAGATCTCCATGGGCGACTTTGTGCTCACCGGCGGCGAGATCCCCGCTATGGCGGTGGCTGACGCAGTGTGCCGCATGGTGCCGGGCGTTCTGCCGGACGCGGAGTGCTTCGAGGAGGAAAGCCACTGGAACAGGCTGCTGGAATATCCGCAGTACAGCCGTCCCGATGAGTGGCACGGTCGCCGTGTGCCGGACGTACTGCTGAGCGGGCATCACGGAAATGTGGCAAAGTGGCGCAAAAAGCAATCCATGCTGCGCACCCTGCGCCGGAGACCCGATATGTTCCGCGAAAGCGATTTCATGCAGACCAAGCAGGACAGAAGACTCCTTGCCGAGGTCTATGAGGAACTGAAAAACGATAAATTGAGCGAAAAAAACAACGGGGACGGGAATTGATTTCCGTCCTCGTTGGCATTCATTTGCTTCTTATTCGTGCAGGGCTTTGTAAAGCTCGTCTGCCAGAGTGGAAAAATCTGTAAGCCCCAGCCGTTCACCACGAACGGTCGGCTCAAATCCGCAGCGGTCGATAACCCCGGCAACAGCCTCTTTACTGAGCTGACCGCCAAAGACGGAGGAAAGGCTGTTGAGCAGCGTCTTACGGCGCTGAGCAAAGGCCGCGCGAACCGTGCGGAAGAAAAATTCCTCTCCGCAGGCGGGAGAAACCGCGGGAGTCTTGCGGACCCGGCAGCGCAGGACGGCGCTGGTGACCTTGGGTGCGGGCAGGAAGCAGTCCGGCGGAACATCAAAGAGAACCTCCGGCTCAGTGTAGTACTGCATAAAGAGAGAGAAGGCGCCGTAATCACCGGTACCCGGCTTCGCGGCAATGCGCAGAGCGACCTCCTTCTGGATCATAACCGTGATCGCCTCAAAACGCTTCGCCTCCACCAGAGCAGTCAGAACAGGGGTGGTGATGTTATACGGCAGGTTTGCGCAAACCAGTGGAGTAAGCTCCCCAAAATGCTCGTCCACCAGCTCGGAAATGTCCAGCTTCATAATATCACCGGGAACAAGGGTAAAATTGTGTTCCCCCGCCATAGTTTCAGCAAGAACGGGGTACAGTGCCTTGTCCAGCTCAACGGCTGTGACCTTTGCCGCCCGGCGGCAGAGCTGCTGGGTCAGCGGTCCGATGCCGGGACCGATCTCCAGAACGGCGTGAGTTTCATCTGCCCCGCTGGCCTCGGCAATATCCCGGGGCACCCATTCCTCGATGAGAAAATTCTGTCCCATAGACTTGGAAAAGTGAAAGCCGTGGCGGCCGAGAAGTGCCTTGATATCACGAATATCGCAGAGATTCATGTAAAATCCTCCGTGCATATAGTCATCTGCGTTCAGTATACCACACATCCCGCCATACCGCTACCCTAAAATTTGGGAGAGATTTCATCAGAAATTGTGGAAAAGAGAATGCTGCTATGTTAAAATATATCGAATAAATTTGTAAGGAGGCTGTTTTGTGCCTGAATTTCTGCAATTATGTCTGGTCGTTTGTCCGCTGGTTTTCCTTGGTGCCTTTGTGGACAGTGTCGCCGGCGGCGGCGGCTTGATCACGCTGCCTGCCTATCTGATGGCAGGGCTGCCTGCCCACCTTGCGGCAGGAACCAACAAGGTAGTAGCGGGTCCCGGCTCGCTGGTGGCTTCCATCCGGTATTTCCGCAGCGGAAAGATCCGCCTGCGCGTTGCGCTGTGGGCAGCTCTCGGCTCGCTGACCGGCGGATACATCGGAGCTGAGATCGCAAAAAACATGAGTGCGTCCCTGCTTCAGGGGCTGATGCTGATCGCGCTGCCGTTCATGGCAGTATTCCTTGCCGTTCGCAAAAATTTTGGGCAGGAAGAACAGAGAGCTGAGATCAGTGTCCGCAAGGAAACGGTCATCAGTCTGGCAGTGGGACTGGCGATCGGTCTGTACGACGGTATCATCGGCCCGGGTACAGGCACACTGCTCATTATGGCGTTTACCGCCTTCCTTTCCATTGATATGGTAACTGCCTCCGGCTGCGCAAAGGTAGCAAATCTCGCCTCCAATATCGCAGCGGCGACATCTTATATCCTCGGCGGACATGTTTTATGGAAGCTGGCGCTTCCGGCGCTCTGCTGCAGTATGTTGGGCGGCTACTGCGGTTCACAGTACGCGATCCGCGGCGGCGGCAAGCGCATTCGCGGCATGATTTTTGTCGTGCTGGGACTGATGTTCGCCAAAATACTGTACGAACTGATAATAAAATAGCAGACATGGAAAAGGGATGCTGCGCACTGAGCGCAGCATCCCTTTTTATCTTTATCAAAACACCTTCATATTGCTGAGAATCGCCTTCTCAGGTCCGGTATATCCATTCTCTACACCAATACTGGCGCTGAGACGGATATGATCCAGCACCTCACGGAGCTGTCCGGTAATGGAGATGCCGGTAACGGGAATGACCTTCTCCCCATCATGGTAATAAGCAAGCCGAACCTCACCGCCGATGTAATCACTGTAAAAGTCCACCTGCAGGCCGGACATGGAAACGACCTCGAGATAAGGTCCCTTTTCAAATTCCTCCGCCTGCGCTGTACCGGCATCCACACACAGGCAGCCCAGCGCGCCGGTGGGATCTTCCCCCAGATACTGACCGTTCCGATTGGCGCCATAGTAGTTGACCGCCTTACCGTCCTCTACGATGCGGATATCCCGCAGCGCGAGACCGTCAGCGTCAAACCTGCGGCTGCGGATATTGCCTTCCACCGCGCCCGCCATGGTGATGCCGATGCGGTCACCTGTGGGAGCGGTCTGGATCGCGTCGAACTTCTTGAAAAGATTGGAGCGGGAATACACGGAAGCATAGTTGAGGTCGCCGGCAATATTCCAGAACAGCTCGCTGACCTCCTGCTTGTTCAGGATCACGGGACAATCAATGGCAAAATCGGGGGTGACTGCCTCATAGCGCGCCTTGGCTGCCAAAAGCATGTTTCTGACTTCACGCACAATGGTATCGCGATCATAGGAGCTGAAATTATACTGGTGGTACAGCTCCACACTCTCGCGCTCACCGTTGTAGGTGGGAATGGTCTCCACCATGGCGCTGAAATACCGCTGTTCTTTTTTCAGCCCGCGGCTGTTGAGAATGATATCGTTGTGTTCGTTGATGAAGACCTCCACGGAGTTGAGAGAGGCGTTTTCCACAGTGTTTGCCTCAAAGACCGCCTGCGCGATCCCGGCTGCCAGATCAGGAACAGAATACTCGCAGAAATTGCTGGCAACATCAAAGCCGCCCTGCTCATTTTCCGGAAGGGTGAACGGCTTGTTGTTGATCAGCAGAGCCTTTGCGACCGCCTCATCGATCAGCCGGGGAAGCTCCTCCTCTGTGGTATAGGGATAGATCAGGAACTGGCTCTCACCCCGGAATCCATCGTGATCCACATAGACGGTGACTTCCATATCACGCACATTGGTCCTGCGAACAGTCTCCAGCTTGCCCTTGACGAAAAACAGCTCATAGCTGTCCTTTCGGTGGCAGTTATACTTATAATCACTCACACGCTCATCAGCGCGCAGCATCTCGATGACAGTATCAATAATCGTTCTCATCCCAGCTTCACCTTCACTTTCAACGCGGGACCGCCGTCACTGACGCGGACCCACTCCTTATAGCCCTTTCCGCAGCTTCCCGAACCGATGACCTTGAAATCGTCGGACACCATGGAGATGGAACCCAGCAGCTCGGGCACATAGCCGCTCATCACAACGGGAGAGACCCAGTTATCGGTCAGCTTGCCGTCCACGATCTCAATGCCGTATTCCGCAACGCACTGGATCGCCCAGTTTTTGGGATCCTCCATGCCGTTGTTGGTTTCAAAGAGCATATAGCCGTGGTCGATGGAGGCGATCATGTCCTCCAGCTTGTCTGTTCCCTTTTCAAAGAAGTTGTTGGTCATGCGGGCGTATGCCTTATGACTGAAGGATTCGCGCCTGCCGTTGCCGGTGGGAGGCGTACCCAGCTGGGTGGCGGAAGCGAGGTCGGAAATACCGGTGACGAGGATACCGTCCTTGATGATCTGAGTGTCCCCTGCCAGCACACCGTCGTCATCGAAGAAGTAGGACGCGGCGCTGAGAGTAGACGCGGCGCCGTCCTTCATGTTGCAGATGGGTGAGGCGACATACTTACCCACATACTCCTTCGCCAGCGCACGGTCCTTCACAAATTGATCCATCTCCACACCGTGACCAAATGCCTCGTGGGCGATCAGACCGGTAATGGAAGGATCGGTGATGACATCGTACACGCCGGGTGCGATAGGCTTTGCAAGGGTGAGCATGTGTGCCTTATGGAGAAGCTTGTCCGCCTTGCCGGGCAGTTCCTCGATGACCTTGCCCATCAGATGGAAGTCCGAGCCTTCCATGACCTGAACAGTTTTGTCATTTTCCCGGTAGACCGCGATCAGTCTGCCGTTGACCCAGGTGTAGTGCTGGGACAGTTCACGGTTCTCGCTGATAAACAGCTTGGAAACCTCCAGCGTGCTGACAGCGGCGATGGCGTTGAGTACATGTTCGCTCTTGCCGAGCAGCACGGCGCTCTGCTCCTTGCAGAAAGAGAGGATCTGATCGTCGGTAAAATCCGCGAAATCGCCGGGGCGCTCGAAATCCTTGACCATCGGCTCATCGCTGAGAGTTACGGTATCAATGGTGTTTTGAGCCAGCTTCTCGTTCAGCTCAAAGGATTCTGCCATTGATTTTGCCAATGTGCACATATCACCGGTAATATCATCCAGTGAATACTCAAAAAAGACGCTGCCGCGGCTCATTTTAACCACAAAGCCGCACTCTGTATCCCGTCCATTGGCGATGCCGGAGGTAGCGCGGTCAGCGCGGATGTTTCTGGATTTCACATCCACACCCAGAACGCTTACATAAGAGAAATACTGCCTCAGCTGCTTTACCAGTTCTCTGGCAGTTTCCCGTCTGGAATCAAGAAACTTTGAAAAACTCATGGAATTCCCTTCTTCTTTCTTAGGATGCTAACAGTATACCACTTCAAGACAAAAATGCAATTCCCGGATGGTTCCCAGCGGAAAATTTTATTGTCTTCCCGCCGGTTTTCTGGTATGGTTATGATAGATTTTTGTTTTCCTATGGAGGATCAACATATGGAACACGGTTTTATCTGCCCTGTCTGCCGCGCGCCGCTGCAGCAGGAGGAAAAACGATTTATCTGCCCAAAGGGGCATATGTTTGACCGCGCAGCAAGCGGTTATGTGAATCTGGCGATGGACCAGTCCTCGTCTGCCAAGCGGCACGGGGACGATAAGCGCATGATCCGCGCACGAACGGAGTTCCTCTCCGGCGGAGCGTACCGCAGCCTTTCGGACGCTCTGGTGGAGCTGAGCGCGCCGCTGCTTGCTGATGGCGAATCGTTTCTGGACGCGGGTTGCGGCGAGGGACATTATACCTCTCTGCTGGCTCAACGTTTGCGCGAGGATGGAAAAAGCTGCACTTTGATGGGGATCGACGTATCCAAGGAGGCTCTGACAGCCGCGGCAAAGCGCAAAGAAAACCTTCTGCTGGCAGTGGCGAGCGTATTCCACCTTCCGGTGGCGGACAACAGCATTTCCCTGCTCTGGAATGTATTTGCCCCCATTGCGCCGGAGGAATATTCCCGCGTGCTGCGTCCGGGCGGACATTTTCTTCGTGTTTTCCCGCTGGAGGAGCATCTGATGGGGTTAAAGAAACAGATCTATGAAACGGTTTACCCCAACCGCCCGCAGGAGCCGGAGATCGAAGGGCTTGAGAAGCTGACAACACACTATCTCCGGGAAACCTTGACCTTGAACACTCCAGGGGAGATCGCCGCGCTGTTTGCCATGACACCCTATTATTATAAAACCTCGGCGGCAGACCAGGAAAAGCTCGCACAGGTGCAATCCTTGACTACACCGATCGCATTCGGAATATCTGTATATCAAAAGAGCTAACTTAAAAAGCATGGAGTACCGCAAACACAAGCTGCACTCCATGCTTTTTGTTTTGTTCGGTCACCTGTGGCTTGCATATTTGTAATATGAGATAAGCTTGTGTTGAAAAAATTGATATCAATCTTTCGAAAAACGGAAAAACAAGGAAATGTATTAAATACGCAAAATAGCATCTGTTTAGAGCTGAAATATAGCGAAATAATGCACACTATTGATAAATTCTATCAAAAGATACTTGATATAGGAAATCGTGATTGGATTTTTTGCGTACAGATCAATACAATTAACGCTGCTGTGCGTGTATCAGACACTGTCTGTACCCACGCGGTACAAAACACAAGAAAAAGGAGCAAATTATGAAAAAGATCCTTGCACTGCTGCTGGCACTGGTCATGGTGCTGCCCATGATCGCCTGCGGCGGCAACAACAATGCAGGCAGCAACGCCGGCAACAACACTGTTGTGGATAACAACGAGAACAACAACAACGGTGAGGAAGCTCCCGCACTGAGCGGCACCATGAAGGTCGTCGCCACCAGCGAGGCCTATGTTGACCTGTTCAACAAGTTCACCGAGGAGACCGGCGTGAAGGTCGAGCTTTTGAGCATGTCCTCCGGCGAGGTGCTGAGCAAGCTGCGCGCCGAGGGCGGCATCCCCTCCGCTGACCTGTGGTTCGGCGGCGGCATCGACGCTTTCATGAGTGCCAAGGCTGACGACCTGCTGGAGCAGGTCAAGTTTGACGCCATGAGCGAGCTGAACCCCGCTTTTATCGACAGCGAGGGCTACTGGTTCTCCAAGGGCATCACCATTGTTGGCTTTCTGGTGAACAACACCATCGCCGCCGAGCTGGGTCTTGAGATCCCCCAGACCTGGCAGGATCTGCTCTCCGAGCAGTACAAGGGCGAAGTCATCATGTCCAACCCCGCCGTTTCCGGCACCAACTACGCCGTTGTCAACTCCCTGCTGCAGGCAATGGGCAATGAAGCCGGCTGGGAGTATTTCGAGGCTCTCAACGAGAACATCGCCTACTACAGCCGACGCGGCAGCGATCCCAAGAACAAGGTCACTTCCGATGAGTTCGCCATCGGTATCACCTATCTGGACCGCACCATCGACGCTCTGCTGGCCGATTACGACGTGACCATCGTCTATCCCACTGACGGTATGCCCTGGGTCCCCGAAGGCGTTGCCGTTTTCAAGAACGCTGAGAATGTGGATGCCGCCAAGTACTTCGTGGAGTGGCTGTTCAGCAACGACGAGAACCTGCGCCTGCTGGCTGAGATCGACCAGAAGGACGGCATCAAGAGCATCAAGCCTTCTCTGGAGGGCGTGGAGCTGAGCTACGACTCCAGCATCCTGTTGGAGCTGGATCTCAGCAAGTTCGGCAGCGAGCGCGCTGACATCCTTGAGAAGTTCGAGGCTCTGATGGGCGACAAGGCCGTTACAGAGTAATGGAAAGACTTCCTATGAAACACGAAAAAAGGGCATCTCAGGATGCCCTTTTTTCTGCTGTCAGTACAGCGGCAGACAAGCTGCTTTTGATTACTCTCCTCGGCAGTATCTGTCTTTTTGTTCTGTGGCCCATGCTCTGCATTGCTCTGCGCAGCCTCCAGGATGGAGATGGCGGCATTACGCTGAGGCGGTATATCGAAGTGCTGTCCTCCTATAAGAAGAGCTTGGGCAACAGCCTGTTTGTCGGCATTTTCAGCGCGTTTTTCTGCACGGTTTTATCCGTTGCCGTAGCGCTGGTTTTGACAACCTGCCGCGGCTGGGTTAAAATGGTTTTGATGGGAATTCTGCTCATTACCATGGTATCCCCGCCCTTTGTCAGCTCTCTTGCCTATATCCAGCTTTACGGACGCCGCGGCTGGATCACCTACCGCCTGCTGGGACTGAGCTGGAACCCTTACAACCGCTGGGGTGTGATTTGGATGCAGTCCATCTCCTTTGTACCGCTGAACGCTATGTTCCTCAGGGGCATTCTCTCCAAGCTGGACTCCGGCAGCATCCGTGCCGCGCGGGATCTGGGTGCCTCTCCGGCGGCGATTTTACGGGATGTTGTGCTGCCCCTCATTCGTCCCGGTATTCTGGTGACGATGCTCCTGACCTTTATCCGCTCCCTCTCGGATTTCGGAACGCCCACCATCATCGGCGGGCGGTTCAACACCATCGCGTCGGATATCTACCTCAAGCTCATCGGCTATTCCGACCTTGAGATCAGCGCAGCAATGAATGTGTTCCTGATGGTGCCGTCCATCGCGGCATTCTTCCTGTACCGCTGGCTGATGAAAAAATGCGATGCCATTACCGCAGCCCGTCAGGACAGGCAGGAAGAGCTGAAGCTCCCGCTGCACCGCTGCGGCGGCACGGGCTTTTTTGCCATCGGAGTGAGCGCGTTGTTCTTCGTGATGATGGTGCTGCAATACCTCAGCATCTTTCTGACCGGATTTCTGAAAAATTCCAAGGGAACCTATTCCTTTACACTGCAGTACTGGGAGCAGTTCACCAAGTACAATATGTCCAGCATGGGACGCAGCATCCTCTACGCGCTGATCGTTTCTCTGGCGGGTACATTCTTCGCCATGCTGTTCTCCTACTATATGGAACGCCGCCATGTTCCCGGACGCAGCGCCTTTGACTGCCTTGTGACGCTCCCCTATATGCTGCCCGGCACCTGCTTCGGCATCGGCTATATCCTCGCATTCAACCATGAGCCGCTGCGGCTGACCGGAACGGCATTTATCGTGATCGCAAACATGCTGTTCAAACAGCTCCCCACATCCACCAAGATCTGTACCGCAACGCTGACGCAGATCCCCATCTCACAGGAGAAGGCAGTGCGGGATCTGGGCGGTGGGCAGTGGTCGGTGCTGAAGGATGTTTATCTTCCCGGATTACGTCCGGCATTTTTAAGCTGCTTCGTCTATAATTTTTCCAGCAGCATGACTACCGCGGGCGCGATCATTTTCCTTATCGATCCGGGCAGACAGCTCGCGGTTTTCCGCCTGTTCGACGCGGTCTATCAGGGGGAATACGCCATTGCGTCACTGATCGCAACCTGTATTATTGTTGTGGTGCTGGTAGTAGAGGCGTTGGTAACGCTAATAACCATGAAAGCAGGTGGGAAACGTGTATCTTGAGTTAAAACACATCAAAAAACGATTTGGTGATAAGGAAGTCGTTCAGGATCTGTCGCTGGGTCTCAATAAGGGTGAGCTTTTGTGCATCCTCGGCTCCTCCGGCTGCGGAAAAACGACCACACTGAACATCGTCGGTGGTTTTTTACCCGCCGATTCCGGTGAGGTACTGCTGGACGGCGAGGATATCACGAAGCTTCCCGCCGAACGCCGTCCGGTGTCCACCGTTTTTCAGTCCTATAGCCTGTTTCCCCACATGACAGTACTGGAAAACGTGACCTACGGACTGAAATTCCGGGGCTGCAAGCGTGCGCAGGCGCGGGAAAAGGGCATGGCGTATCTGGAGATGGTGGGACTCGGCGACTACACAAACGCCCATGTCTACGAAATCTCCGGCGGTCAGCAGCAGCGTGTGGCGCTTGCCCGGGCACTGATCGTTGAACCAAAGCTGTGCCTGCTGGACGAGCCCTTTTCCAATCTGGACGCCGCACTGCGTTTCAGAATGCGTGAAGAGCTTCGGAGATTGCAGAAGGAGCTGAATATGACCATGCTGTTCGTGACCCACGATCAGGAGGAGGCTCTGCATCTCGCTGACCGCATCACGATCATGGAAAAGGGCGTTGTGGTGCAGGACGACAGCCCCATGAATATTTACAAAAATCCTGCCAATGACTTCGTTGCCGATTTCCTCAATCTGGATCAGCTGAGCTGGACGGAAAACGGAGACCTTATGAAACTGGTCAAGAAAGGGGACAGAACCTGATGTTAGTGGATATGCACCTGCATGCGCTGCCTCACTCCACGGACAGCTTTATTGTTCTGGAGCAGATCGTGACCATTGCCAAGTCAAAGGGACTGGACGCGGTGTGCCTGACCGACCATGACAGTATGGGCGGAAAGGATTTTGCCGCAGAGTACAGCAGAAAGATGAATTTCCCCATTTTCGTCGGTGTGGAATTTTTCTCGCTGCAGGGCGACATTACCGCATGGGGAATCGACTCCTTCCCCGACCACCGTGTGGACGCGCAGGAGTTTATCGACCATGTGAACCACTCCAATGGCTTTTGTGTTTCCTGTCATCCATTCCGCAACAACAAGCGTGGACTGGAGGACAACCTCGGCAAGGTAACCGGATTGCATGGCATTGAAGTGCTCAACGGCAGCACCCCCATGGAAACCAACCGCATCGCCCTGCGCTGGTGCCGGGAGCTGGACCTGCAGCCCATTGGAGCCAGCGATGCCCATGTGACAGAGCAGGTAGGCAAATATGTCACGTGGCTGCCCGAACGGGTGGAAGAATTGCCGGATTTTGTGGCGTTGCTGCGTTCCCGTCCGGTCAAGCCTGCCATCTGGAACGGCTCCGGTTATGATGTGGTGGATGATTTTTGATCTTTGGGAGGCAGTATGCTGACAATTTCGATCCCCGGAAGAGAAATAATTAAGCTGAGTCATCTGGTTCTGGATTACAACGGTACGATCGCGGTTGACGGCAGATTGATAGATGGTATTGAATCCCGTCTGGAAGCACTGTCGGATAATCTTGAGATCACCGTTATCACCGCAGATACTCACGGCACCGCCGCGCGGAACTGTGCGGGACTTCCGCTCACGGTGCAGACCTACCCCACCGTGGAGGTAGGCGCTGTCAAGGCGGAGGAAACCATGAAGAAGCACGGCGGCGTGGTGTGCATCGGCAACGGGTACAATGATATTCAAATGTTCGATTCCGCTGACCTGTCCGTATGCGTGATCGGACGGGAGGGCTGCTGCGGCACGCTGCTCAGCCATGCGGATATCGTTGCTGCTTCCATCCACGATGCGCTGGATCTTCTGCTGAAGCCGGACCGTTTGCGGGCAACGCTGAGGACGTGATAACAGGCTTTGTTCGTTCTATTGTCAAAAAAAGGAGTGCTGCTGCAGCACTCCTTTTTTGCTTACTCCACCGATTTCAGCGATTCTGCCAAATTGATCCTGTTGAGCTGGGGACGCATCACCATAGAGATCAAAACCGTAAACACAATGGTCAGCCCCACAGAGTAGAGATAGCTCTCCGGCATGATGATACATGGGAAGTATACCGTGTCGATCTGCACCTGCGCCATAACGAAAGCATGGAGCGCTTTACCCATCAGAAGCCCCGCAAGACCGCCCAGCACTGCCAGAATGTAGATCTCGCGGAAGACATACGCCGCCGTTTCGTTGCGGTAGAAGCCCAGAACCTTGATGGTAGCGATCTCCCGCACGCGCTCGGTGATGTTGATATTGGTCAAATTGTAAAGCACGATAAACGCCAGCGCACCGGCGCAGAAAACGATCACCAGCACCAGAAGATCCAGCCGTTCCAGCATTTGCAGCACCTGTGTGCGGGTCGCCTCATTCAGCGTGACTCTGCCGACATCCCCGCTGTCAGCAAGCCGCGCGCCCTCGGCGTAAGGATCAGCTCCCTCATGGGCATGGAGGAACAGTGTCGTAAACACCACCTTCTCCCCCATCTGCTCCTCGTAGGTCCGGGCGCTGACGTAGGCATAGTTATTCACGAAGTTGTCACACACAGCGCTGACGGTTACGACCATGCTCTTTCCATCCTCGCCGCGCAGCCGCACCTCGTCCCCCGGCTGGATGCCGAGCTGACGGGCAAGCCCCTCATTCAGCACCACTTCGCCCGCCCCGGGATAGGCAATGGGCTCTCCGTCCCTGCGCAGGGATATGTATCCGTCAAAGGAGTCTGTCGCGGAGATCACGAGGAACACCGATCTCGTTCCCGCGTCCGTTGTAACATCAATACTTCCGCTGTGAACCTGCAACGCGTCCTCCCAGCCCTTTTCCGCAAGATACCGCTCCAGCTCCTCCGCCGTCTGCTCCTCACGGAAGGTCACACTGTAGTCATACAGGGTGATCTTTTCAAACTGCTCGTCGATCACCGTGGTGAGGGAGTCCTTCAAGCCAAAACCCGTCACCAGCAGCGCGGTGCATCCGCCGATTCCCAGCACCATCATAACAAGTCTACTGCGGTAGCGCAGAACATTTCGAACGGAAACCTTATGCAGAAAGCTCAACCTGCTCCAGAACGGCGTGATGTACTCCAGAAACACACGCTTGCCCGCCTTGGGCGTCTTGGGTCGGATCAGCTCCGCAGCGGAGCGGCGCAGCTCTGCCCGGCAGGCGGCATAGGTCGCGCCCACAGAGCACAGCAGAGCAGCCGCGAAGGACAGCAGCGCCAGCACCGGATCAAACAGGAACGTCAGCGGCGCGAAGTCATACATTATTCCGTAGATCATCCAGATGATCCACGGCAGGGCAGTCGAGCCGATGGCATAGCCGCCTACGCAGCCGATCACCGCGGCGCTGCCGGAATAAAAGGTGTACTTCCCCATGATCTGAGCGTTGCTGTAGCCCATCGCCTTGAGCACACCGATCTGAGTGCGCTGTTCATCCACCATGCGCGTCATGGTGGTCACACACACCAGTGCGGCGACCAAAAAGAAGAACGCAGGAAATACCACGGAAACCGCCTTGACGATGGCAGTATCATTCTCAAAGGACATATATCCCGCATTCTCCGAGCGGGTCAGCGTATAGGTGTCCGCCTCGCGCAGCTCGCCCAGCTCTTCATACCCGTCAGCAATTTCGCCCTCGGCATCGGTCAGCTCCGCAAAAGCGTCAGCAAACTCGCGCTCTGCCTCCGCCCTGCCATCCTCATACTCCTGCCAGCCGTCATCAAGCTCAATTCTGGCGTCGGCAAGAGTCTTTTCCGCATCCGCGATCTCTGCCGCCGCGTCCTCCAGCTCCCGCTTTGCGTCATTCAGCTCCCGAACGCCGTTCTCATACTCCGCAAGACCAGACTCGTACTCGGCAAGACCGGACTGATACTCAGCAAAGCCTTCTTCATACTGACGCAAACCGTCCTCGTACTTTGCTCTGCCTTCCGCATACCCTGCGTATCCCGCCTCATACTCCGCAAAACCTGCCGCATACTGCTCCGCGCCCTCGTCCAGTGATTTTCGCAGTGCGGCGAGGTACTCCTCATTCAGTTCCTGCCCGATGGACTGCTCCGCAGCCTCCCAGCCGCCAAGAAATTCCGCAAGGCTGCTGCCCTGCGCCTGCAATGCCTGATCCACAGCGGCATTGAGTGGCGGCATCATGCCGCTTTTCAGCGCGGCGATCAGCTGCGCAGGCGTTCCGCTGCCCGTGGCATTCGCAAGCTGCACAGCGGACTGATAGAGCGTGTTGAGCTGCACATAAGCAGTCTCGCCCTCGTCCAGCTCCGCTTTGGCATCAGCAAGCTGCTGCTTTGCCGCGTTCAGCTCTGTCTCCGCGTCGGCAAGCTCAGTCTTTGCGCTGTCCAGCTCCGCTTTCGCGTCAGCAAGCTCAGCTTTGGCATCCAAAAGCTGCTGCTCAGCTTCAGCAAGCTCGATTTTCGCATTTTCAAGCTCACTGATACCGTCCTCGTACTGCCGCAGGCCGTCCGCATAGTCGAGTCTGCCCTGCGCCAGTTCAGCCAAACCGTCCTCATATTCCGTTTCGCCGTCAGTCAATTCACAGTAAGCGTCCTGCAGCTCTTGCTCCGCATCCGCTTTCTCGCTGTTGTACTCCGCCCAGCCGTCGGCAAGCTCCCGCTCCGCGTCCTGCAGTTCCGCAAAAGCGTCGCCGTAGATCGTGTCGAAGCGCAGAGCCGCCCGCTCCTCTAAAAGCCGCTCCACAGAGGACTGCACGGCGGCGATCTGATCTCCATATTGCTCAGAATAGGCATCCGCGGCATTTTCAATTTTCAGAAAGATCTCGTAATAAGCTTCAAAATCAAAGCCGCTCTCAGGAATGTAAAGAAATGCCGCCACGCTGCCGCCGCCCAGCGAGCTGGTGCCGCGCTCCTGATTGAGATAATAGGGAGTCTGCATCAGACCCACCAGCGTGTAGCTCTCCTCCCGCAGAAGCTCCCGCGCATCCTCATCGTTGGACTCCAGAACGGTGATGGTCTTGCCCAGATCGTCCTCCGTAAAAAATCTGGAATCACCCAGACACTCGACGCCGTTTCGCGGCATCCATCCCGCAACAAGCTGCGGCACATTGATGCCGTCCGTGAGGGACAGTGCGGTAAGAACGATTTCCTGTCCGCCCCACTGTGTCAAAAAATCGGTGTACACAGCGCCCCGCGCGTTTTCTACACCCTCCAGCGCCGCAAACGCCTCAATGTCCTCCTCCGTAAAGCCCAAAGTGGACATCAGCCGAAAGTCATATAGCTGATATTTTCCGATATACTCCACGCCGGTGGCAAGCATATCCGGCTGGCTCATACGCAGTCCCGAAAAAAAGCCCACGCCCAGCGCGATAATGGCAAGGATCGCCAGATACCGCCCCAGACTCTGCCGGATCGAGCGCAGCGTGGATTTCAAAAGCGTACTTACCATTCGATCTCCTCCACACTCACCGGGTTTTCATTGCGGGTCACACTGGTGACCATACCGTTTTTCACCTGGATCACCCGATCCGCCATCGTCGTCAGAGCACCGTTGTGGGTGATGATGATAACAGTCATGCCGTTTTTGCGGCTCATATCCTGCAAAAGCTTTAAGATCGCCTTACCCGTAGCGTAATCCAGTGCGCCCGTAGGCTCGTCACAGAGCAGCAGCTTGGGATTTTTCGCCAGCGCGCGGGCGATGGCGACACGCTGCTGCTCACCGCCGGAGAGCTGCGCCGGGAAGTTCGCCATACGGTGCTCCAGACCCACACAGCGCAGCATTTCCACCGCGTCCAATCCATCCCTGCAGATCTGCGCCGCCAGCTCAACATTTTCCAGCGCCGTCAAATTCGGCACCAGATTGTAGAACTGGAAAACAAAGCCCACATCGTGGCGGCGGTAGGCGGTGAGCTTGCGCTCATTGTATGCCGAGATCTCCTCGCCGCCCAGTCGGATGGTTCCATCTGTCAGCGTGTCCATACCGCCCAGAATATTCAGCAGCGTGGTCTTGCCAGCACCGCTGGGTCCGACGATAACGCACAGCTCCCCCTGTTCCACGGAAAAGGTCGCGTCCCGCAGCGCGTCAATGGTCACCTCGCCCATTCGATAGGTCTTCTTTACATGCTCAAATTCCACAAATGCAGCCATATTTCCATTCTCCCCCTCGATCATTCAAGCAGAGTATTTCTATTTTCCAGTATAGCATACTTTCAATTTAAAGTGGTAACAAAACTGTAAATTACCCGCGCAATTTGACAATGCTCCCGTTTTTCGATATAGTAAGCTTATATTTTACAGTACAGGGGGAACTCCCTATGAGTATTCTTTTCAGCTTTATCGGAACCGGAAACATGGGCGGCGCGCTTGCCCGCGCGGCCGCCAAAAAGCTGCCCTCCCGCGCGATCCTTCTCGCCAACCGCACCGCCGCCAAGGCGGAGGCTCTGGCGAAGGAGCTGGACTGTCTGACCGGAACGAATGAAGACGCAGCAGCAAAGGGCAAGTATATCTTCCTCGGCGTAAAGCCCCAGATGATGCGCGATATGCTCGACAGCATCGCGCCGGTTCTCAAGGCACGCAGCGACCGGTTTATTCTCGTCACCATGGCGGCGGGACTGACCATGGAGCAGATCAGCGCTATGGCAGGCGGCGAATACGCGGTGATCCGCATCATGCCCAATACCCCCTGCGCTGTGGGCGCGGGCGTGGTGCTGTACGACAGCAACGCACTCGTCACCTCTGCGGAAATTGCTGAATTTACCGCCGCCCTCGATTGTGCGGGTCTTCTCGACCAGCTTGACGAGCATCTGATCGACGCGGGCAGCGCTGTTGCAGGCTGCGGTCCCGCCTTTGCCAGCCTGTTTATTGAGGCACTTGCCGACGGCGGCGTAACCTGCGGTCTACCCCGCGCAAAGGCACTGCGCTATGCCGCGCAAATGCTGGAGGGCACCGCGAAACTGATGCTGGAGAGCGGTCAGCACCCCGGTGCGATGAAGGACGCGGTTTGCAGCCCCGGCGGCTCCACCATCGCCGGTGTCCGCGCTTTGGAGGAGGGCGGCTTCCGCGCCGCCTCCATCAACGCGGTGATTTCCGCCCACCGGAGAAATATAGAGCTTGGAAAATAACTGGTATCATATCCATAAATATTTATGGAGCCGCCCGCAAATGGGCGGCTCCACTTTCTTTCAGAACAACAACCCCCAACTTAGCGTCCTCCCTTTCCACACAACAAAACAGGGCGCGCTGCACTCATGTGCAACGCTCCCAGCGTTATATTTAGCGGAAACCACTCTCTTGATACTTACTTCTTAACGGAAGCAAAGTACTCCTTGCAGAGCTTTGCGACCACGGGGCTCAGAGCAAGCAGTGCAACAAGGTTGGGGATCGCCATCAGACCGTTCAGCGTATCAGCGATGTCCCAAACAGTCTGGAGCTTCATGGTGGAACCGACGATCAGGAACAGGGAGAAGATGATCTGATAGATCTTTGCGACCTTTGCGCCGAACAGGAACTCGCAGCAGCGGCCGCCGTACAGACCCCATGCCAGAATGGTGGTCAGAGCGAACAGAGTCAGGCAGATCGCGACCATGACACCGGGCAGAGCGCCGCCGAAGACGGACTGGAAGCCCTGAATGGTGAGGTCAGCGCCGATGTCAACGCCGAAGTTGATGTTGTCAACGCCAACACCGCACAGAACGACCAGAGCGGTCATGGAGCAAACAACGATGGTGTCCATGAAGACCTCGAACACGCCGTAGATACCCTGCTGGACAGGATGCTCAACGTCAGCGGCGGCGTGGGCGATAGGAGCGGAGCCGAGACCGGCCTCGTTGGAGAAGATGCCACGGCCGACGCCCTTGGTCAGAGCGGTCTTGATGGTGATACCGGCGACGCCGCCAACCACAGCGCTGGGATTGAACGCGCCGACAAAGATGGCCTTGAACACTGCGGGGATCGCGGTGATGTTTGCGAAGATAACGATGAGGGATGCGATAACATAGATGACTGCCATGACGGGGACCAGAGCAGAGCAGACATCACCCAGACGCTGGATACCGCCGACCAGAATAAAGAATACAACAACAGCAATGATGACGCCGATGACCAGAGCGATGACCTTCTGCTGAGACTCAGTGGTGGGGACGATACCGTTGATCGCGGTGTTGATAGTGCCGGCGATGGTGTTGACCTGCGTCATATTGCCGATACCGAAGGCTGCCAGCGCGCCCAGAACCGCGAACACGCCGCCCAGCCATGCCCAGGACTTACCCAGACCGTTCTTAACGTAGTACATGGGACCGCCGACCCAGTCGCCGTCCTTATTGCGCTCACGGTACTTGACCGCCAGAACAACTTCGGAGAACTTGGTGCACATGCCCAACAGAGCGGAGACCCACATCCAGAACACGGCACCGGGACCACCCAGCGCGATAGCACCGGAAACGCCGGCGATGTTGCCGGTACCGATGGAGGCTGCCAGAGCGGTACACATTGCCTTGAAGGGAGAGACGGAGCCCTTTGCCGCTTCCTTCTTCTCAAATGCTTTGCCAAGAGTATTCTTCATGATGTAGCCGAACTTTGCAAACTGCGGGAAACCGCACAGCACCGTCAGCAGGATACCGGTGCCGAGGATCAGCACCATTGCAGGGATACCCCACACCAGACCATTGATATAGCTGTTTACCTTTACGATCATGTCTTCCATACGCTCTCTCCTTTTCCAAATATGTTTTTTAACATATCAAACAAAAAACGGGATACCGCAAAACAGCAGTACCCCGATCACAGCCAAAACAACATAAAACACCGACCACCCTCTTGCGTATGTCGTTCACAAAAAGGATCGCAGCAAATCTGTCCTTTTGCCTGAGAGACTTGCGGGAAACCGCGTACACCTTCGGCATCTGCGCACGGCAGACTTCTCCAGAATTTTGCTCATCCACAGCCGCACAAGAGGCCCTGTGGAAATTGTTTGATATGTTTATGGATTTATTTTACCAAATCTTTAGCGAAGATGCAACAACTTTTTTGTTGATCCTTCATACTTGTTTTCCATTTTCTTGACTTGATGCGCTGTGGTGCTATAATAATACCAACTATATTCTGTTATAATGATCCCGGGGCGCGGTCAAATCCGGCGCTTATGCGGGACAGAAAGGACAAAGCACAATGACGGTAGCAGATGCAAAAAATTCCCGCGCCGCAGTCGGCCGCGCGCTTTCGTCGCAGCCTGCCGGATGGCAGGAGATGCAGACGAGGATCTCTCAGCGGCGTTATCTGACAGCTCCTCTTGAAGAGGGTGTACGAACAGCGGTCGAGCGGATCATCGAGCAGTATAACCGGAAAGCAGGGCTGCATATTTCTCTGGTCTGCGGCAAAAGCGACGTTTTTACAGGGCATATTTCCAGCGCCCGCAACTATCTTGTCCTCGCCGGACAGGCAGGAGATCCCCATTTGGAAGAAAAATGCGGCTACTACGGCGAGATCGTGGTGCTTGCCGCAACCGCGCTGGGGCTTTCCACCTGCTGGGTCGGCGGAACATATGACCGGAATCTCTGCTTAAACCATTTAAATAAAGGTGAACGGCTGGTGTGCGTGATCGCCATCGGCTACGGGGCGGGAAGCACTTCCGCTCATACGCCCCACCGTTCCACCAAAAGTCCCGGGCAGCTCAGCGCAAACCTTTCCGAAGCACCGGAGTGGTTTTCCGAGGCACTGACCGCCGTGCAGCTTGCTCCCTCTGCCATGAACCGGCAGGGCGTATCCTTTGAATGGACAGACGATGGCACTGTTAAGGGATATGCCACGGACAGCGAGAGCTTTTCCATGGTGGATCTGGGCATTGCAAAGCTTCATTTTGAACTGGGAGCCCACGGCGGCTCATGGGAATGGGGCAGCGGCGGCATTTTCCGCCGGGCAGTGCAGGAGAAATCCTGCGGCGCGGTGGTATACCGTGGAAGCGGCAGCACGAGAGAATACCTTATCATCCGGCACAACGGCGGTCACTGGAGCTTTCCCAAGGGTCATGTGGAGGATCGGGAAACCGAGGTTGAGACCGCAAAGCGCGAGATCCTTGAGGAAACCGGACTTACAACGGAGATCAACACCGCCTTCCGAAGCGTAGTCACCTATTCCCCCAAGGCAGGCGTGGTGAAGGACGTTGTCTTCTTCCTTGCCAGTGTCACAGGCGGCACCGAGCATGCGCAGGAGGAGGAGATCGCTCAGCTGGAGTGGTTCTCCTTTGAAAAAGCCTGCGAGGTCGTCACCTTCCCGACGGATACCAAGGTGCTGGAGGACGCTGAGGAATTTCTGGAGAAAAATCGGTAATTCCCTATTGCGTTTTGTGTCGGCGTTTTATATAATGTGTAATGTCCGTTTTTGGACAAGTTTCCAAATGATTTTTAATAATAAGGAGTGAGAGACATGACCGAGGAAATTAAGACCCCCATTGCCGAGGAGGCAGAAAGTAAAAACTTTATTCATCAGTTTATTGACGAGGACATCGCAGAGGGTGGTCAGTTCCAGGGCATGACCGTCCACACCCGTTTTCCCCCCGAGCCCAACGGCTATCTGCATATCGGCCACTGCAAGGCACTGTGCATCGACTTCGGCACCGCTGAGAAATTCGGCGGCATGTGCAATCTGCGCTTTGACGACACAAACCCCGCCAAGGAGGACAATGAATTCGTTGAGGCGATTCAGGAGGATATCCACTGGCTGGGCTTTGACTGGGGCGACAGACTGTTTTACGGCAGCGACTACTTTGAGAAGACCTATGAACTTGCTGTCGGTTTGATCAAGAAGGGGCTGGCATACGTCTGCGAGCTGACCCCCGAGCAGTTTAAAGAGTACCGCGGCACCATCGGCGTTCCTGCGCGCAGTCCCTACCGTGACCGCCCCATCGAGGAGAACCTGGATCTCTTCGAGCGTATGCGCAAGGGCGAGTTTCCCGAGGGCTCCAAGACGCTGCGCGCCAAGATCGACCTTGCCAGCGGCAACTTCAATATGCGCGACCCTGTCATCTACCGTATCCGCTATATTGAACATCACCGTCAGGGCACCAAGTGGTGCATCTTCCCCATGTACGACTTTGCTCATCCCATTCAGGACGCGCTGGAGGGCATCACCCACAGCCTCTGCTCTCTGGAGTATGAGGATCACCGTCCCCTGTACAACTGGGTCATTGAGAACACCGATGTTCCCAGCAAGCCCCGCCAGATTGAGTTCGCCCGTCTGGGCATCGACCACACCGTTATGAGCAAGCGCAAGCTGCGCGCTCTGGTGGAGGGAGGCAGAGTGTCCGGCTGGGACGATCCCCGTATGCCCACCCTCTGCGGTCTGCGCCGCCGCGGCTACACCCCTGCATCCATCCGCAATTTCTGCGAGCGCATCGGTGTCGCCAAGGTGTCCAGCACTGTGGAATACAGCTTCCTTGAGCACTGCCTGCGTGAGGATCTCAACGAGACCGCTCAGCGCGTGATGGCAGTTCTGCGCCCTGTGAAGCTCACCATCACCAACTATCCCGAGGGTCAGACTGAAGTCTTTGAGGTGGAGAACAATCCCAACCGCCCTGAGGACGGTACGCGAACCATCACCTTCTCCCGCAACCTGTATATTGAAGCAGACGACTTCATGGAAGAGCCTGTGCCCAAGTACAAGCGCCTGTGCCCGGGTGGTCCCGAGTGCCGCTTGAAGGGCACCTACCTCATCACCTGCACCGGCTGCCGCAAGGATGAAAACGGCAATGTGGTGGAGATCCTCGCTACCTACGACCCCGAGAGCCGCGGCGGTAACCCCGCTGACGGACGCAAGGTCAAGGGTGCGACCATTCATTGGGCAGATGCCGCCACCGCTGTAGACGCGGAGGTGCGCCTGTACGACAATCTGTTCACCGATCCCGCGCCCGACAGCGGTGATAAGGATTTCCTCGAGTGCTTGAACCCCGAGTCTCTGGAGATCATCACCGGCTGCAAGGTCGAGGCTGGTCTGGCAGATGCCGCAGCTCCCGCATCCTTCCAGTTCATGCGCATGGGCTACTTCTGTCTGGATAATAAGGACTCCAAGCCCGGTCATCTGGTATTTAACCGCAGCGTCGGTCTGAAGGACAGCTTCAAAAAGTAAGAAAACGGGACTTCCGCCATCCGGTTTGCGGAAGTCCCGTTTTTTCGTTAGCAGCAGCAACAATAAAAAAACTACCGCAAATCGCTATGCGGCAGTTTTCTTTTAAGCCTTACTCCAGACCGCTGTTTCCGTCATCCGGCGGTGGGGCGGTCTCCCCTCCGTCCGGCGGCAAGGGCTCCTCACCGCTTTCTCCCGGCAGTTCTTCTCCGGAGGACTCCTCCGGTGGCAGCACAGGCTCGTCAGAGGGCTCCTGTGGCTCTGTAGGCGGAGTTTCCTCCTGCGGCGTTTGTTCTCCGCTACCCGTCCCCTCCGAAGGGGTTTCAGGAACATCCGGCTGCTCCTGCGTGTCCTCCTTGGGCGGATTGGGAACCACCGGAACAGTGGTATAGGCAGGAATACTCGTCTCCATCGGCTCGTCCGGAAGCTCCAGCGGATGCTCTGTACGTCCATGACGGGCAAACCACGTCTGATTGTAACACTGGTTTGCTTCCATCAGCTCTCCGTAATAGTATGCCATCAACTCACTGACGGTCACAAGCTGATATCCCTGCTCGATCAGCCACGGCACAACGACCTCCATCGCTTCCGCTGTGCTGGCGTGGATGCTGTGCATCAGCACGACCTCTCCATCCAGATCACCGTAGTTCTGCATGTAATCAATCAGCGCCTGCGCGTCACGATAGCGCCAGTCCTGCGTATCCACCGTCCAAAGGATCATTGCCCGCCCGCTCTCATACTTAACGGTGGAATTGACCGCTCCGTAGGGGGGGCGCACCAGGGTCGGCATCATCCCGGTCGCGTTATAAATGATCTGGTCAAGCTTCGCCAGATCTGTCAGCATGGCATCCCGGCTGAGTGTTGTCAAATCGTGATGATAATACGTGTGGCTGGCGATCTCACAGCCCAGCTCCGCCATACGGGTAAGAACCTCAGGATAAAGCCGCGCATTATAACCGACCTCAAAAAAGGTCGCGACAGTATGGTTCCTCTCCAAAACATCCAAAATCTGATTGGAATACAGCTCATGTGGACCATCATCAAAGGTCAGCGCCACCATAGGAGCATAGGGATCAATGATTCTGATGTATTCCTCCGGCTCCCGCGCCCCGATCAACTCCACAGGAGCAGCATTCGGCATTCTATGTCCGGATATCTCCTCCACCGGCACCTTCTCCGGCAGCATTTCAGACGCTCCCTCCTCTGCCGAAGAGTCTGACTCATCCGGTGAAGGCTCCATCGGGATCTGATCGACGACCGGCGAAGGCTGACTGTTTTTGTTATCTTCCGGTATATCATTGCGTCCGCAGGCAGCGAGTGCAAAAAGCATACTGACTGCAAGCAGAACAGAAAGCAGGCGTTTCATGGCAAAATTTCCTTTAATTGATCTACTGTGTTGCATTATCCTACGAAATGACAAAGAATGCAAGAGAAAAACCGTAACAATTTGGTTGACAAATAGTTACAAATTCCAATCAAAATTCCCAAGGCATCTTCCACTGCTTTTCATTGAATTGCCCCAAAAGGTGTGCTAAAATAAAGCGAAGCGATTAATGCTGTACACTCTTACAATCCATTCCCGTCAATCGACACATAGAAAGGGCAGCCAGTTATGATCGACATTTTTGATATTATCGGACCGATCATGGTCGGTCCCTCCAGCTCACATACCGCCGGTGCCGTGCGCATCGGACGCATGGCGCGTACTCTTTTGGGCGAAGAACCGAAAACCGCCAATATTCATCTGCATGGCTCCTTTGCGGAAACCGGCGTGGGACACGGAACAGACAAGGCTCTGGTCGCCGGACTTCTGGGAATGATGTCCGATGATTATAATATCCCCAAGAGCTTTGCGATCGCCGCCGAACGTGGTCTTTCCTTCACCTTTGACGAGATCGACCTGCGCGACGCCCATCCCAACAGCGTGCTGATGGAGGTCGAAGGCATTCAAGGCGAAAAACTCAGTATGCAGGCATGCTCCGTTGGCGGCGGGCGCATTCTGGTGAACAAGATCGACGGCGTTTCCCTCAATTTCACCGGAAATTATAACACCCTTATTATCCACAATAAGGACGAGCGTGGATACATCTCCAACGTCACGCAGGCACTGACCCTCGCAAAGGTCAATATTGCCAACATGAGTCTGAACCGCAACAGCCGCGGTGGAAGCGCCATCATGGTCATCGAGACCGACGAGCCGGTGCCGGAAACGATCCTGTCACTGCTGGGCAATCTCTCCGGTATCCTGCATATCACCTACTATGAAAAGGAGGTCTAAAGATGAATTTGGACTCCATGAGTGAGATCATCTCCGCTTCACTGAACGAAAATAAACCCATCTGGGAGCTGGTCATCGAGACCGATATGGAAAACCGCGGTGTAACGCGGGAGGACACCATCGAAAAGATGACAAAGGCGTGGAAAACCATGCTGAACGCCTCCTTTAATTACGATCCCGACCGCCGCAGCATGAGCGGTCTGGTCGGCGGACAAGGTGCGCAGATGCGTGAGTACGCCGCGCGGGGCAACACGATCGGCGGCGATTTCACCGCCGAGGTCATGAGCGAGGCACTGGCAATGGGCGAGAGCAACGCCTGCATGTGCCGCGTGGTTGCCGCGCCCACTGCAGGCGCGTGTGGCGTAATGCCCGCAGTTCTGATCCCCTACTACCGCCGTGAGAACCTTCCCACAGAGCGCATGGTGGAAGCAATGCTGGTCGCCAGCGGCATCGGCTCCGTCCTCGCCTACCGTGCCAGCATCTCCGGTGCCGCTGGGGGCTGTCAGGCAGAGATCGGAAGTGCCAGCGCAATGGCCGCAGGCGCTCTGGTCACGCTGCGCGGCGGGACAGCGGAGCAGGTCGGACACGCCGTGGCAATGGCGCTGAAAAACCTGCTGGGACTGGTATGTGATCCCGTCGCAGGTCTGGTGGAGGTCCCCTGTGTGAAAAGAAATGTCATCGGCGCGATGAATGCCATTGCAGCGGCGGATATGGCGCTTGCCGGTATTGAAAGCCGCATTCCTGTGGATGAGGTCATCGACGCGATGGGCGACGTGGGCCGCCGACTGCCGGTGGAATTTCGGGAAACCGCTCTGGGCGGTCTCGCCGCAACACCTACCGGAAAAGTCGTTAAGGAACAAATGCTCAGTAACAAGAGCAAAACCCTGCACAACTGATACTGCATAATAAAAGAGAGAGCACCGCACATGCAGCACATGCAAACGCGCGGTGTTCCTCTTTTCTTATTACATAAACTCCAGCTCTTCCAGATACTTAACGCCCTCAAAGCCGCTCAGCTTGTGAATGACCTCCACATGATCTGTCGCGCGATCCAATTCGATCCAGAAGGTCGCACCTACCAGATCATTTACACTGCGTCCCGAGCGGTCCAGCTCCAAATCATGGAGCTTATATCCGTTTTGCCGCAGCATATCCATAAACTTCCCCAGATCCTCCATAGACAAAAATTCTCCAAAGAAGTTGAGCTGCTTCGACTTCAGACGTAGTCTCGCATCCAGACCGGACATAACGGTCATGACAACCAGCACAAGAAAAGCGCAGGCGATCGCTCCCGTATAGAAGCCGATACCCACCGCCAAACCGATACACGCCGCTGCCCAGAGTCCGGCAGCTGTTGTTAGACCCTTGACCTGCCGGGAGGTAATAATGATCGTTCCCGCACCGAGGAAACCGATACCGCTGATGACCTGCGCCCCCATACGCGCGGGATCGCCGGTACCATATTCTAGCATCATATACTGGCTGGTGATCATCACCAGAGCCGAAGCAATGCAAACGATCATATAGGTACGCAGTCCCGCAGGCCGGCGCTTACGACCCCGCTCAATGCCCAGCATACCGC
>JAZOBV010000111.1:0-5639 GCA_045596145.1 Candidatus Pelethomonas sp. | reverse complement strand
CGCTCGCGGACAGCTTGATTAATATACCAGATACGCCCCTGTTTGTCAATACCCTTTTTCATCTTTTTTCGTGGGTTTTCTTTTCCATCCGGTCCTTGGTAGTTTACATACAAAAACAGCACCGAAGCTACCAGCTTCGATGCTGTTCCGTCATCCGTATTTAACCCAGGCGTTTTGCACCTTTATAATATGTATTATAGTATCCAGAGGTCAGGTTGCTGATACGGACATACTTTCCACTGGAACTGGAAGACGCATGGATAAACTCGCCATTACCGATATAAATACCACAATGAGAGCATGCTTTGCCATTTGTTCTTGCAGGATCAGCGAAAAAGACCATATCACCGGGCTGTAGATCGCTCCGATCCACATACTCACCCGCATCATGCCACTGGGCGGATGCCGAGTGGGACATGCTGTAGCCAAACTGCTTGTAGATATAAAGCGTAAAACCGGAGCAATCAAATCCGCTGGGCGAAGCTCCACCCCATACATAGGGAACACCGAGATAACTCATCGCCAGCGCAACGACCTGCTCTCCGATAGCGCTCGCGGTATTTCCTTTATACTCACGGACGTAATCCGCGCAGATGTAACCGCTGTATCCATTATATTTAATGAAGTACCAGTTATCACTCAGTTCGCCCAGTTCAACGATTGCTCCCGCATAAACCTTAGTCACGATCCCCGCATCTGTACTGGGGCCGCTGCGCACGTTCACGCAGGAACCGGTCACAATACCGCGCTTGATCTCTTCACCCTTGACTGCGACATAATCCGCAGACACATAGCCGGACCGCCCATTATAAATGATTTCGCACCAGCCATCAGTGGTGGATACGATCTCCACGACTGTTCCCTTGGCAAATGTACCGATCACATCCGCTGATGTCGAGGGACCGGAGCGGAAATAGACATCGCTGCCGCTGATCGTTCCCTCATTTTGAGATTTATCTGTTTCCTCTGAAGTATCCGAGTCACCTGTTTCAGCATTTCCATCATTCACTGTACCCGGGGTATACACCAGATAGTCAGCAGAAACATAGCCCGTTATATCACCGTATACAACTTTGTACCATCCATCCATCTGCTCATGGACGGACACCACCGTTCCTTCCGGCAGAAAAGCGAGTGTGGACGATGTAAGCGACGGCTCACTTCTCAGCCTCAGAGAGCTGGCATCAACAACGCCCGTTCCGATCTCGGCAGCAAAAGCCGACGCGGTCAAAAGCACAACAGCCAGCGTGGCAAGGATCAAAGTTTTTGTCAGAAGCTTTCTCATTTGTATATCCTCGTCAGTCTGTCAATACACCTGGTTACTTACCCGCCAACGCACGCTCCAGCCAGATAGCGGAAACATCCATCGCTTCGTAAAGACTGCTCTTCTCGCTCTTTTTCACGATGCGGTCGCGGCTTCTCAGATCTTTCGCGGTGCGCTGAAGCTCCACCGAAACCTTGGTAGCGATCTCAAGCTCCTTTTTCTTTTTTGTTTCCTTCACCTGCATCATAATGATATAAGGCTCAGCCATAGAGCCGTAGTAAATCATATTACCGATGCGGCGCAGGGGATGATTTTTGTACATCAGTCCCTCGTTTTTTTGCATTAGGGCACACTCCTCACTTTACTAGTTTGTATCCAAATTGTAACAGACTCCCCCACCATTGTCAACCGCAACCACAAAATTCGGTTTCTGGAAATAATCTCCAAAGGCAAAAGAAGCCATTTTTCTTCCTAAAACGTTGCACAATCGCACCCAAAACACGCTTTTTCACTTCATGGTTTTGTGATCTGATTACCGTTCTCTGAACGGGCACCGCTGACCGATACACTGATTGTTCTGTCCGAACCATCTGCAAACGATCTTTTCCGGCTTTTCAAGCTTAACAGAGAATTTTTCACGAATGAAATCAACCGCTTCCAGAACAGCGATCTGAGCATTTCGCTTACAACAGCGTGGGCCGCCAATCTTTGCTTCATGCGCCAGAACACGGGATGTCATCTCATTGCACCACCCCCACGTTTCTGTGGACAGTGGACTGGAGCCGGTAAGGATAGAAATACAGATACCGGTACTGACCGCAGCGCCGCAGCATCCCCACAATCCGCAGATTCCTCCAGGTACCTGCCGTCCGCGGAGCTGCATCTCAAACAGTGCTGTCTGCAGATTGATCTCGCCGCCGGCATTTTTGAACGCAGTCAGCAAACTTGCGCCAACCAGCACGTGGTGCTCAGGACCGTGCATGTGACAGAACGGCAGATCCATAAGCTTTTGCAGGATCTCGATAGGATTTTTAGATGTTTCATTCAGGCATACTTTTAAGTAACTGTCCATCCCGGATATATGGCACTCACCGCAAACATAATGACCGCTTACGCAGCGGCAATTACTGACTTCAACCTTTTTGCAGAGCACACAGGTCATTTGCTCCGCATTCTCCAGATAGACCAGCGGTTCTTTACAGATCAGGCACTCCGCATTTTTAAGTTCATTCACAAAAGTTCAACTCCTTCAATAGTGCATATGTATATTATTATAGCGCAAAAACGCTTTTAAGGCAAACCTATTCTACAAAGTGGCAACAGCCGATGCTTATAATAAGCACCGGCTCAGTCTGTCGAGAAACCCGGTTGTACATCAAGCCCCATAACAGACTGAAACGGCGCAGGCTAAGCCCGCGCCGTTTTTCCTGTGCATCTTATTTAAATTTGGGAGCGGATACATCCTTCCCGGCGAATGCATTGGGACCGGGATCAGACATGGAAAAATACATTTTCCCCGCTTTCGTTGTACCAAAGTCCCTGTTGGAGCCGCTGTTCTGCACCTCATTGAAGGCATCCCGGAACATCTGGTTGTGTGCCTCCTCACGGTTGAGGAGAAAATCAATAGTCTCCCGCACCTTTTTGTCATCGATCTGTCGGTACAGGTACTCATAGACTACCTTTGCGCGCTGCTCGGAAGCGATGTTGCTGAGCAGATCCGCGCAGAGATCCCCGGTCACTGTCACATAATCACCCGTCCAGGAGTAGCCCGAAGCATTGATGAGCCCGGGATTCAAACCAAGGATCACATGACTCTGAATCTCCCCCGCTTTGACCTTCTCCGCCTCCACTTCGTGACCATTGAGCAGATTGATGGTCTGCGCCACCATTTCCATGTGCCCCAGCTCCTCTGCCGCGATATCCAGAAACAGATCCTTGATCTTCTGATCCTTGATGCGAAAGCTCTGGGACATATACTGCATTGCCGCCTTCAACTCACCGTTTCCGCCGCCCAGCTGCTCCTGCAGCAGCGCCGCGTACTGCGGATTAGGACGCTCGACCGCCACCGGATGAAATAACTGTTTTTCATGTTTGAACATATCTGCCGCTCCTTTTTTCGTAGTATTATTTATTTTGATGCGTTTTCATCAAAATATACCCAAAGCGGCAGCAATTCAGTTTTTACTGATAACCCCTGCGACTCTCAATCGCACCCAATTCATCACAGCTTTCCTTTACTCGATATTCTTCAGTCCATCATAAAGCTCAGAAAAACTCTTCTGCATTCTGCACCGGCCAAAGGACAGCTCACGGTTTTCTCCAAACTCAAGGAGATAGCATTTTGTCAGTTCCTCCACGGTCTGCTCCAGCGTTTCGAAGAATCCGCAGTATGCCAGATTGTAGCCGTTGCTGCCTTCCTCAAAATTGGTCTGAATCAGCGATTCCGTCACCTGATCCAGAGGGTACATTTTCAGATGAAGCAGCTCGTGCACCAGAACTTCCTCCAGGTTCTCCTGCTTTGGGTTCACCCCGTTCAAGAGGATGATCGCCTTTTTATCGCTGCAATCTACCTTGAAGTCTCCTGTCTTCCGCCAAGCAGGGTCTTCCACCCATTCCAGAACGATATCCCAATCCGGAACAAGACGCAGCTTCCTGATCCACTTTTCAAAAAGCCGTTGTACTTCGTTTCTATCAATCATTGGTGTTCTCCTCTCTCAATCAGGAAACCACTTCTCCAGCACCAGTGCGTCATATTCCTTCCCGTCAACAATATGGGCACCCTTTTCCCGCTTCACTTCCGCAAACCCCAGCTTTCTGGCGCAGCCGAGCATTCGCTGATTTCCGCTCCATGTTTCCAGCAGGAAATGACGCTCACCCAGACTACGGTAATATTCCATAGCGGCAGTCAACGCCTTTGTCCCAATGCCCTTACCCCACTGATCCATCTCACAGATCTCTATTCCGAGTGTCCGGATTGCGTTGTTCTCCTCAGCATTTTTGCTCTGGTCAATAGACTCCCAAGGGGGAGATTCAAACTTCTCGTCCAGATAGTATGAGGACACCATGCCGATATGCCGACCATCCACTTCGATCTCGAATCGCCACCGGATCGCATCCTCCGGCATGCTTTCCATTATTTCTATCATATCGGCACGTAGTTGATCGGGGTCCTCCTGCTCCATGGTCATCCACGGAGTATCCGTATAAAACCACTCTGTGTCCACATTGGTCCAGCGGATCTCATCCTCCACATCGGAGAGCTGATAATCCCGGAGGGTGACATTATCATATGTAATCTTCATTTCGTTTCTCCATATCCGAGTATTTACAACAGCTTATCAAAGCTCGATCCAATACCGCTTCATATCCGCCTTGTAGTTCCTGTCATCAAACACCGTTTTCTCGAACACACCGCCGCAGGCCTCGATGGTCTTGGCACTGCAGATATTGTCCGCAAGGCAGGTGACAAGAACTCTGCCCAGTCCCTGCTCCCGGCAGATGTCCAGCGCACTGCGAAGCATCTCTTTGGCGTATCCCTTGCGCCGCTCAGAGGGGCGAACGCAGTAGCCAATATTTCCGCCGAAGTCGATCAAATAGCCTTTCAGCTCCAGACGGATCTGGAGGAGTCCCAGAAGCCGTCCATCCTCCTTGCGGAACAGACCGTATTGCAGACTGGGGATACCGCTCGGATTGTCCGCCGCTTCCATCTGACGGTTGTACTCCAACCACTGCGCAGCATCATCCCGAAATAGCGTACCCGTACCGTCCATACCGCTCTTATGCGCTTCAAACTCCTGCTTAAAGACGGTGATCTCTGCAATATCTTTTTCAGCGGGCTTGCGAAACTCTTCCGTCCACTTGCCGAACATCTGAGAATCAAGCTGCGGTATGTATCCCATATCCTTATAGCCGAGCTTTTTCAGCAGAGCCTTGCTTGCCTCGTTCTGGGTCTCGGTAAAGCAGATAAAGTCCCACTCCGGGTAACGCTCGTGCAGCAGGTTCGTCAGTGCAGACAGTGCTTCAAAAGCGTAGCCCTTTCGATGGTGCTTGTAGGAGAATGTATACCCCAGAGAGATCGCGCCGTCGTTTGGCATGACAACGATCTCGCCCACCATCTCGTCAGTATCCTTCAGCGCAACAGCCACCATCCAGTTTGCATCCACAGAAATGGTGTCATTGCTCCGCCGCTCCACCAATGCCGCAATTCCATCACGATCCCTGGTCTGCCCACGCTGATACTTGGCACACAGTTCGTTGTTGCGGTAGTCAAACATACTATCTACATCCTTCGTCGCAACATTGCGAAGGACAAGGCGATCAGTTTGAACAAAGACTCTTTTTCTAAATTCGTCCATAAAGTGCTTGCACCGGTATG
>JAZOBV010000110.1:0-7778 GCA_045596145.1 Candidatus Pelethomonas sp. | reverse complement strand
CCTTCGGTTTCAGCCTTCCCGCCTTAAATAGTCCATCTTTTTTGTTTTATTATCGGCACACCCTCCCGGAAACGCGCTGCGTTTGCCCCGCTCACCCGCTACGCTGTGGTAAATGGTAATTTTCAGCCTTTTCCTCGGTGTGCCTTGCAGTTGCAGCGGTCTTGCGGTGCCTGCGCCCCAATCAGGCACTCCGAAACAAAAGCACAAACTGCCGAAAATCACCGCTGGAGCGGGTGAGCGGGGCAAATGCAGCGCCGTTTCTTCAAAAAAGTGCCGAAAACCATTCAAACAAGGATAGATTCTGTTTTGGGGGATACCCAAGGGGGCTCCCCTTGGGAGAACTTTGGTTACTTTCTTTCTATAGAAAGTAACCCGCCGGAGGCTGAACACGGTTGCTAATCGATGACAGCGGTCTGCCGCGCCAGCGGCACAGCAAAATCTAAATAGTAAGACAAACCCCTATTTGTGCATTGCGAACTCTGTGCTTTGGTGGTATGATAAACGCATCTTAGAAACGAGAGGAAAAATTATGGATCGGGAAGCATTGGAGCAAAAGCTCTGCGAGCTGCCTATCGTGCAGTATGAATTTTTTGAAACGAAGGAGCTTTTGTTTACGGAGCGGGTGCGGTATGTCTGCGAGACGGAGTGTCCGCAGTACGGAAAAAGCTGGGCGTGCCCTCCGGGCGTTGGCACGGTGGAGGAATGCAAGGAGCGCTGTCTGAGCTACCCCAATGGTCTGCTCATTTCCACCATGACGGAAGTGAAGGATATTGCGGATATTGAGGAGACTCTCTCCACCCGGGGCGGTCACGAGGCGGTAACGCGGCAGGTGGACGCACTGGTGCGTGAGCAGGGGCATGAAACCTATGTCTTGTCCACGGAGTCCTGCGCGGTGTGCGAAAACTGCTCCTATCCGGACGCGCCCTGCCGCCATAAAGACAAAATGTACCCCTGCGTGGAGAGTCACGGTATTCTCGTGACGGAGCTTGCGGAAAACTACGGCATTGAATTTCAGGCGGGATCAAATATCGTCACATGGTTCAGTCTGGTTTTATATCGGTAAAAAGAAAAATCCGCTGCGCTGTCGCAGCGGATTTTTTAATTATTGCGCCTTGTCGGTTCCGGTTATGTTCGCAAAGAAGTAGATACCGTTGGGGGCGCGGTAGAGTCCCTTCAGACTGTCGGACAGGGCGTAGCTTCCGCCGCGGTAGAACACGGGTATCACCGGAGCATCCTCCATGATGATCGCTTCCGCGTCATGCAGGTAGGCGTCGTAGCTCTCCGGGGCGACGGCTGCGGCTGCGGCGTTCAGCAGAATATCCAAGGCGGGGCTGGCGTAGCCGGTGCAGTTGGCGGCGCTTTCGCTGTGCAGGAGGGAAAGAATGGCGCCGGCATCGTTATATGCCGCGGTAAACTCCGCTGCGGCGATCTGGAATGCAGGGGGTGCGGTCACTTCGCCGCTTTCCGCATCCACGGTGGGCTGCAGCAGCAAGGTGTATTCCTCCGCAGTAACTGCCCGCAGAGTGACGGTCACGCCAAGCTCAGATTTCCACACCGAACGGAGCTTCTCAGCCACGAGCTTGTTTTCCGGGGTGTCCACATAGACGTACTCTACAGCAGGGAAGCCGCGTCCGTTGGCATACCCAGCACTTTCAAGAAGTGCCCGTGCCTGCTCGCAGTCGGCAGCGTAGTCGCTGCTGAGATCCATGGTGACGATCTCCGCGCTGTGGGCGCGGAAGTCCCAGTAGAAGGGGAGCTTCAACTCCGGCTTTACCGGAGGAGCGTTGGGATCTGGGTTGCTGTTATCTTCGGACTGTGCATCGATCTCCGCCTGTGTATTCGACGTGCCGAGATCCGAAATGCCGTAGGGGGTCAGACCGGTGGCAGGACGGAAAACATAGCTGCCCAGCGCGTCAATGATCGCCTGCTCGTCGATCACCAGACGGAACGCGGCGCGAATATCCGCGTTATCAAAGGGAGCCTGCAGGGTGTTGAGAACAAGTCCATAGGTGGCAGTGACAGGTTCCGGTGTCCAGAACTCGTTTTCTGCCAGAGCTGCCAGTGCGGAAGCGGGCAGCTCCACCGTAAAGTCCAGCTGACTGTTCAAAAGCTTTTCGTAGTCAGAGGCGCTGTCCGTGGTGGGAACAAAGCGAAGTGTGTCCACGGTAACAGTATCGGCATCATAATAGGTTTTACTTTTTTTCAGTTCAACAACATCAGAGGAAAAAACGGAGACCGTATACGCACCGTTGGTAATGAACTGATTTTCATCGTTATCGGGGAGATAGGTGCGAATGGGCATGGTGTACGCGCTGGCGCACACCACCTCCAGAAAATAGGGGGCGCTGCCGTTCAGCGTGACCACAAAGGTATGGGCATCGGGAGCGGAAACTGCCAGCAGGGAGCTGTCGCCCGAGGAACGAACATCCTCATAACCGGAGACGCAGCGCATCAGAGCGTGGTGAGGGGAGTTGTAAGCGGGATCGGCAAGCCGCTGCCACGCGGCGGCGAACTGGTACGCGGTAACGCTCTGCCCGTCGGACCAGACGATATCATCCCGGAGGGTGAAGGTGTAGGTGGCGTTTCCTGCGTAGTCGGTTTCCACCGTATAGCTTGCTGCCTGACCGGGGGCGAGGGTGGCATAGCCGGAGCCGTCATCCACCCAGCGCATCAGGTTTTCATAAATGTGAAACAGAATTGTTTCGCCGCCCTCGGCGGTACTGTAAGCCGCGGCGAGAGTATTCTGCACGTCACCCACGGCGACAGTCAGAGAAAGCGGCGCTTCGGGAAGCTCTTCATCTCCGGCAGCGGGGGGCTGTTCCGTACAGCCGGAGAGCAGCAAAATAGCTGTGAGAAGTATTGCCGCAACTTTTTTCAAGCTGTTTTTCATGGTAGGTTCTCCTATGTTCACTGACCGTCGACTGTAATGAGCTTGCCGTTTTCGTCGAACTTGACCTGCTGGATCGTGTTGCGGGTATTTTTGGCAATGTCGTTCAGACGAACCAGCGCGGGATAGTCGGCAACAAAGGTGTATGCCACGCCGTGGCGCTTGGCGCGTCCGGTGCGTCCGATGCGGTGGACATAGTATTCATTTTCATCGGGCACATCGTAGTTGAAAACAACATCCACATCGTCTACGTCAATGCCGCGGGCGGCGACATCGGTGGAAACAAAGACCCGAAGCTCGCCCCGGCGGAAGCGTGCCATGACCTTTTCCCGCTTGTCCTGCGGGATATCGCCGTGAATGCACTGGGCATCCACGCCCCGCATCTGCAGAAGCTTGGTCACGCGCTCGGTGTTGCCCTTGGTGTTGCAGAAGACCATAGCGCGCTCGTATTCCCCAAGCTGGAGAATGTTGAACAGCGCGTCCATCTTCTCGTTCATGGTCACATCCAGACGGTACTGGAGGATATCCGGCTTGTTCTGCTCGTCGGCGCGGACGGTGATCTCCACGGGGTCTCTCTGATAGACCCATGCGATATCCATGACCTCGCGGCTGATGGTGGCGGAAAACAGACCGAGATTTTTGCGGTTTTTCATCTGATCGAGAATGCGGGTGACCTCGTGGATAAAGCCCATATCCAGCATACGGTCCGCCTCATCCAGCACGGCGGTCTGCACATGGTCAATGCGCACCGTGCGCCGCTTCATGTGGTCGCCCAGACGGCCAGGGGTGGCGACAACGATCTGAGGACGCTTTTTCAGCGCCTCGATCTGCTTGTTGATGGGCTGGCCGCCGTACAGGCACACCAGCCGTACGCCTTCCTTGAACTGCGCGAGATCGCGCATCTCAGCGGTGATCTGCATTGCCAGCTCACGGGTGGGGGCGAGAACCACCGCCTGCACCTGATCGCTGTCGGCATCGATATGCTCGATGATGGGAATACCGAAAGCGAAGGTCTTGCCGGTGCCGGTGGGAGCCTTGGCGGTCACATCCTGCCAGTCCAGCATGGGGGGGATGCACCCCGCCTGAATGGGTGTGGACATTTCATAGCCCTTTTTTTCCAATGCGCGCATCAGCTCGGGGGAAAGCCCCAGCGAGTCAAAGCGTATGCCCTGTGTCAGTTCCATATATAAAACCTCTTTAGCATTTGTCAATAATTTGCCCAGTTTAACCTAATTAGCATACCATAAAAACCGCTCTGCCGCAAGTACGGCAGAGCGGTTTTTATCAAAAAATGTAAAATGACCGGGAAGAGAAGCTTTGGCACTTACCAGATCAGCGGGATCATGCGGTATTTTACCTTTTTCTTATATTCCGCATAGCCGGGAAGTCCCTCCGTCAGCACAGCCTCTTCATTTTTGATGCGCTTTACCAAAAGCAGGGGGTAAATGAGAAAGATGGCGAAGGAACACCATGAACCGAGCACCAGAGGAATGGAGAGAAACAGCAGCATGGTAGCGGCGTACATGGGGTGGCGGACGATGCCGTAAAGTCCGGTATCCACGACCTTCTGTCCCTTCTGTACCTCAACGGTGCGGGAAAGATAGGCGTTTTCCCGCATGACCTCACCGTACAGGGCGTAGGAAAACAGCAGCAGCGCGGCGGAGAGGATCGTCAGCCACGGCGGAAAATGAGACCAGCCGAAGCGGTGATCCAGTCCTGCCACTGCAAAGCCGCCTACAAACATAAGAAGCGACAGGGCAATGACCGCCTTTTGATCGTTTTCCGCTTCTTTGGTCTGAAGCCGCTTTTCCAGCAGCTCCGGGGCCTTCAGAAGGAGGATAATACCCAGCAGGAGCATGGGAACAAACAGCAGGGCGATAAACAGCCACGCACCGTGGTAGAAAAGCGTTCCGGCAGGGACAAACAGCAGAGTGCCGACCATGAGGAGTCCTGCCAGATACTTGGTGAGGGCGCGGAGGATCAGGTTGCTTTTCATAAAAGCCCTCCTTTCTTTTTCGGAGAATAAGAAATTCACATCTTAGGTAAACCTTACCATGTTAAAATAAAGCTGTCAAGAAATGGGGGGAGAAAACAGGGCAGCAATGCACCTGTCAGATCCCCCAAAATAGTTTTACCGCGAAGGCGGAGGCAACAAAACAGACAATGTCTGCGATCAAAGCGGCGGGGATGGCATAGCGCGTGCGGCGTATCCCGGCGCTGCCGAAATAAACCGCGATCGTGTAAAAGGTCGTTTCGCTGCTGCCCAGCATGACAGACGCGACACGACCGATGTAGGAGTCGGGACCGTGCTCAGCCATCAGTTCACTTCCCACAGCCAGCGCCGCGCTTCCACTGACCGGACGGATCAGCAGCAGGGCGGCGGTTTCCTGCGGGATGCCGACACGCTCCAGCGCGGGAGCAAGCAGACTGCCCAGAAGCTCCAGCGCTCCGGAGGCGCGGAGCATGTAAATCGCTGTGAGCAGTCCCACAAGGGAGGGAAGGATGCGCATAAGGACGGTCAGCCCCTCCTGTGCACCTGCGACCAGAGTGCTGTAAACGTCTACGCGTTTTCCAAGAGCAAACAGCGCAGTTGCTGAGAGCAGGACCGGAATGAGGTATGCGGAAAAATCCATGACATCCCCCTTTCAGCGCCACAGGCGGGAGAACAGCTTTGCGGACAGCAGTCCACCGGTCACAGATAGAACAGAGGACAGCCAGACCGCCGGTAGGATATCGAAGGGAGCTGCCGCGCCAAGGGCAGAGCGCACTCCCGCTACGGTGGTGGGGAGAAGCTGAAGGGAGGCGGTGTTGAGGACAACAAGGATACACAGCTCATCGCTGGCAGTATCTCCGCAGCCGCGCGCCATGCGCTGGGCTGCCTGGATGCCCAGCGGCGTAGCGGCATTGCCAAGTCCGAGGAGATTGCAGGAAATATTTCCCGCAAGAGCGGCAAGAGTGTCCTCGTCCCGGGCGGCATGGGGCAGCAGACGGATCAGGATGGGGCGAAACAGGCGGTTGAGCAGTTCTGTCAGACCGCACGCCTTCATCAGCGACATGACACCGCTCCAAAGACACATGATGCCAGCCATGGAAATGCACAGCTCCACCGCTGCGTTGGCTCCCTCCATAGCTGCTTTTCCCACCTCGCTGATGGTGCCGCCCGCGATGCCGAATACTACTGACAAAAGAACCATTCCGGTCCAGATGAATGCCATTGCCATATCCTTTCGCTCCTTGCTGCTGTTTTTGATCGACGCTTTGGGGTCGTCCTTACTATATATAGGCGGTAAAATGCAGGTAATGCAAAAAACGGGAGGAATATTTCAGAAATCCTATTGAAATTCAATGCTTTAATGTGTTATAGTGTAAGAGGTATCATATCCGACAGGATATATATAGAGGAGGGTCCATCATGAAGTCGATTGGAATCGTAAGAAAGGTCGATAAGCTGGGGCGGATCGTCTTGCCAGTGGAACTGCGCAAGACGCTGGGCATCGGTGACAAGGATGACCTTGAAATCGCGGTTGACGGAGATCGGGTCGTGCTTCGTAAGTATTGCCCTGCCTGCATTTTCTGCGACAGTGCGAAGGATGTCGGGGTTTTTCGCGGGAAAAATATCTGCATGAACTGTCTGCGTGAGCTGCAGCAGGTTCCGCTTGATCGGTAAAATGAATAAAGGGCGTGCTGCGATCGGCAGCACGCCCTTTCAGCGTGTCAAAAAAGTCGGAGACTTTTTTGACGCGCTGAGGACGGAGTGTTCCACGTTTGCGTGGAACACTCCGTCCTCTTTATGGGTATATTCCCCCTTTTACCGGCGCAAGCTAGGCAAAAAGGGGGCGTTATTTTTTGAGATTGCAGGATAAGGTCGTGCTGGTCACGGCATCCACGCGGGGGATCGGCTTTGCGTGCGTTCAGGCGTGCGCGCGGGAGGGCGCTGTCGTCTATATGGCGGCTCGGGATACTCAACGGGCGCAGAAAGCAGCGGAACCACTGGTATCCGAAGGCCTGCGGGTGCGGTGTGTGTACCATGATGCCACTGTGCGGGATTCCTTTGCCACCATGATCGAGGACGTAGTGACGCAGGCGGGACGCATTGATGTTCTTGTCAACAACTTCGGGACATCTGATCCCGCCGGAGATCTGGATTTTGCCGGAACTGCTGTGGATGTGTTTCTGAATACCGTTACCACCAATCTTGCCAGCGTGTTCATCGGCAGTCAGCTTGCGGTCCGGTATATGACCGAGCAGGGAGGCGGGAGCATCATCAACATTTCCTCTGTCGGCGGTCTGGTGCCGGACGTTGCACAGGTGGGGTATGGGACCAGCAAGGCGGCGATCAACTATCTTACCAAGCTTATCGCTGTGCACGAGGCATCCCACGGCATCCGCTGCAACGCCGTTCTGCCCGGCATGACTGCTACCGAAGCAGTGGAGGGAAAACTCGGCGGTACGTTTCGGGAGATGTTTTTGCGTCATGTTCCTCTGCGCCGCATGGCATCTCCGGAGGAGATCGCCGCCGCGGTGGTCTATTTCGCAAGCGATGAAGCGGCATATACCACCGGACAGCTTCTGACCGTTTCCGGAGGGTTCGGATCGGCAACACCGCTGTACGCCGATCTTGCCGGACACGCTGGAGAGCGCTCTGCCGAAGGGGAAATTTGATGCTTCGGGGAAAATGTGCTTATATAACAATTCATCAATAAATTTCTCAAAAAATTGGGGTGCCGAAGATTTGCGGCACCCCAATTATTATTTACTTCTTCAGCTCACCTGTTGCGCTTGCGCTAAGATAGGCATTGATGAAACCATCAATGTCACCATCCATAACGGCGTTGATGTTACTGTTTTCAAAGCCGGTGCGGGTGTCCTTTGCGAGGGTATAGGGCATAAA
>JAZOBV010000109.1:0-3011 GCA_045596145.1 Candidatus Pelethomonas sp. | reverse complement strand
CGCACTATGAGAGCTGTTGTGACAAGAGTTCGTTCCGCCTCCGTCACCATCGACGGCGCGGTAAACGGTGCCATCGAAAAGGGCTACCTCGTCCTTCTGGGCGTTGGTCCCAATGATACGGAGGAGACCGCCCGCAAGCTTGCCGACAAAATCTGCAACCTGCGTGTTTTTGAGGATGAAAACGGCAAGATGAACCTGAGTCTGGAGCAGGTAGGCGGAAGTCTTCTGGTGGTGTCCCAGTTCACCCTGTTCGCGGACACCTCCAGCCGCCGCCCCGGCTTCACGGGCGCGGCAAAGCCCACACTTGCTATCCCTCTGTACGAAGCCTTCATGGCACACTGCCGTGAGCGCGGCTTTTCTGTTGCGCACGGTGAGTTCGGCGCGGATATGCAGGTCGAATCGGTCAACGATGGGCCTGTGACCATTCTCTTTGACACCGAGGGAAATCTGTAAACGTAAAGGAGCATCCTTTTATGTATTTTGATACCGTAGAAGTCGCGCCTCTGATGACCAACTGCTATCTCATCGGAGACGAAACGGAAAAGGTCTGCGCCGTGGTCGATCCCGGCGGATCTCCCGACCGCGTGCTCGCCATGATCGAGCGCAGCGGTCTGACTCCCACCATGATCCTTTTGACCCACGGACACTACGACCATGTGCGGGGTATCCCCGGCGTTCTCGCCAAGTACCCTGACCTCCCCGTTTACTGCCACGAGAAGGAGATCTGCGCCGCGGAGAATAAGACCGAGCGCTTTTTCCTCCCCCATGTGGGTGAAAATCAGCGCACCTACGGCGAGGGCGATGAGCTGAAGCTGGGCACGCTCACCTTCAAGGTGCTGCACACCCCCGGTCACTCCGGCGGCAGCGTCACGCTGCTTGTCGAGGACCTGATGCTCAGCGGCGACACGCTGTTTGCCGGCTCTATGGGCCGCTGCGACCTCCCCGGCAGCGACGAAAACGCCATCTGGCCCTCCCTGCGCCGTCTTGTTTCCCTTGAGGGAAATTACAAGGTGCTGCCCGGTCACGGCAAGGCTTCCATTCTGGACCGCGAGCGGGAATATAACCAGTATGTCAGGCAGGCGATGACGAAATGAAGCTGATTTTCCAGGGCCACGACTACCGCTATGCGGTGGAGCAGAGCCTTTTAGCCTTTTTCCCCGACGAGCGTCCGGTCTACGATGGCGAGGATGATCCCAACACCGCACAGGTGACCCTCACGCAAGCGGATGGACTTCACACCGCCGTCACCGCGCTCTCTATGGACGGAAAGACCGCCGAGGGATGCTCCTCTCTGGACGTTTCCGGTGCAAAGGATGAATATGAACAAGAGCGGCTGTTGCAGCGCATCGTAAAACTGAGCTTTTTTGAGGCTGCCCGTTCCCTCACCGGCGTGACCCCTGCATGGGGCGCGCTGACCGGCATCCGCCCGGCGAAGCTTGCCGCCACCATCATGGAGGAGGGCAATTCTGCCGCTGAGACCGACCGCATCCTGCGGGACACCTATTTTGTCAGCGAGCCGCGCCGCCGTCTTGCCATCGAGTGCGCCGAGGCAGGGCTGAAAGCAGAGCGCGACCTCGCGCCCAATGATATCTCCCTGTATCTGGGGATCCCCTTCTGCCCCACCCGCTGCGCCTATTGCAGCTTTGTCAGCAACAGCGTGGAAAAGAGCTTCCATCTGGTGGAGCCCTATCTCGAAGCGCTGTTTCGTGAGATCGACAGCGCCGCTGAATTAGTGCGTGATCTCGGCTTGAATATCAAATCCTTCTACATGGGCGGCGGCCCTCCCACCACCCTCACCGCCGACCAGATGAGCCGCCTTCTCGCGCGGTTAAATACGAAATTCGACCTTTCCAATGTGGTAGAATACACCGTGGAGGCGGGGCGGCCCGACACCATCACCGGGGATAAGCTCCTTGCGCTGAAAAACGGCGGCGTTTCCCGCATCAGCATCAATCCCCAGAGCATGGAGGACAAGGTGCTCTCCGCCATCGGCCGCCGCCACAGTGCGGACGATATCCGCGCCGCCATGGAGCTGGTGAATAAGATCGGCTTTCCCCACGTGAACATGGATCTCATCACTGGTCTGCCCGAGGACACCCCCGAGGCTTCCGCCGCACACTGGATGAGGTCATCGCCTTTGGAACGGATAATATCACCATCCACACCCTGTCCCTCAAGAAGGGCAGCCGCATCACGCTGGAGGGCACCCGCATCCCCTCTGTGGAGGAGGTCGGCGCGATGCTCGACTACGCCGACCCCACGCTGCGCGGCAACGGCTTCGCCCCCTACTATCTCTACCGCCAGAAGTATATGTCCGGCAGCTTTGAGAACGTAGGCTGGTGCAAGGAGGGCGGCACCGGCTGGTATAACATCTATATTATGGAGGAGCTGCATACGATATTGAGTCTGGGTGCGGGCGGCTCCACCAAGCTGGTCGATCCGGCGAACAACCGCATCGAGCGCGTATTCAATCTCAAGTACCCGAAAGAATATATTGACCGCCCGGAAAAGATCCGCGAAAATCAGGCGGGAGTCCGTCTGTTCTATCAAAATAAGTAATGTAAGTAACAACTAACCGATTCAGATAAGGAGGAACGACTATGGCATACTTGCTGAAAGAGATCAACGATGCTGTCCGCAGCGACCCCAAGGCCTTTGTGGAGGAATGTGACGCGGCTTACAACAAGAAGATTGAAAAGGCCGCCCGCCAGACCGCGCAAAACCGCTCCCAATCGCCCATTGTCCTGCTCTCCGGTCCCTCCGGCAGCGGCAAGACCACCACCGCCAAGAAGATCGAAGCCAAGCTGGAGGAAATGGGCATCCAGTCCCACGCCATCGCCATGGACGACTACTTCCTGACGGTGGATCCGGAAACCGCCCCCCGCAACCGGGAGGGGCAAATCGACTATGAGTCTCCCTTCTGTCTGGATATGGATCTGCTCAACCGCCACTTCGCTATGCTGGATCGTGGCGAGAAGATCCACATTCCCAAGTATGAATTCGCCCGCCAG
>JAZOBV010000108.1:0-15282 GCA_045596145.1 Candidatus Pelethomonas sp. | reverse complement strand
GTTACCTCCCGTGAGATCTTCAATGGCACCGGCAACGGCGACTTCACTCCCGAGGGTCAGATGACCCGCGCCATGATGATGACTGTTCTGGCACGTCTGGGCGGCGCTGATACCAGCGTTGAGAATAGTGAGGACTGGGCTACTCCCGGTATTGAGTGGGCGAAGGAACTGGGCATCAGCGATGGTTCCAGACCCAACGACAATATCACCCGTGAGGAGCTGGCCACCATGCTGTACCTGTTCGCGGGCGCACCCGAGACCGCCGGTAACCTGGATGGCTTTACCGATGCCGGCGATGTCAGTGATGTTTCCGAGGCTGCCATGAAGTGGGCCGTCGAGAACGGCATCATCAATGGTATGGGCGACGGCACCCTCAACCCCAAGGGTGAGGCTACCCGCGCTCAGCTGGCAAAGATCCTGATGTACTTCATCAATCTGTAAGCAGGAGGTAGAAAATGATGAAAAAGTTTAATAAGATTCTGTCCCTGCTGATGGCTTTCGCGATGATCGTGACCATGCTGCCTGTTTCCGCTCTGGCGGTTGAGGACGATGATTCCGGCATCACCGTCGAGCGGCTGGATCCCTCTGATGTTACCGCCAACCTCGTAAGACCGGGCGGTGAGATCAAGGAAAGCTCCGCAAATGGCGTTTATGCTGACACGGATATCGTCCGCGTTATGATCGTGCTGGAAGGCGATCCCTCTATTGAGCTGATGCACAACGTGGAGGACGCCTTCTCTGACGGCAGCGAGGTTGCCGACCAGCGTGAGACCCTGATCACTATTCAGCACTCTGTGACTGACGCCATCTCTGCTGCTATCGGCAGCGAGCTGGATGTTCAGTGGAATCTGACTCTGGTCGCCAACGCTATTTCTGCCAATGTTGAGTTTGGTCAGATCGAAAAGATCGCTGCTGTGGCTGGGGTCAAGGATGTCTTCCTTGAGGCTGTGTATATGCCTCTGAAGGCTGATGCCTCCAACATCTTCTCCCAGCAGATGACCGGCTCCCTTGCCGTTCAGAACACCGGTTACACCGGTGCGGGTACCCGTATTGCTGTCGTTGATACCGGTACGGATGTCGATCACCAGTCCTTCGGCGGCGGCGCCTTTGAATACGCTCTGGCAGAGCTTGCCGCAAAGAAGGGCATGACCTACGAGGAGTATGCTGCTGAGCTGGATCTGCTTACCGTTGAGGAGATCGCCTCCGTTCTGGATCAGCTTCATATCTACTCCCGCAACGGCGGCAAGCTGAACGCTGAGGATCTTTATATCAGCAGCAAGCTTCCCTTCAACTATAACTACGCTGACCTCAACCTGAACGTGAAGCATGACGAAGAGGACACCTCCGGCGGACATGGTTCCCACGTTGCAGGTATCGCCGCTGCCAACCGTTATGTCGATTGCGCCAAGCTCTTTGACTTTGACGGAACCGGCTCCTTTGACAGAGCTGATATCGACAGCCTTCTCGACTTTGTTATGGGCGGCGACAAGATCAGAAATGTTGATTATGCCGACCTGAGCGGTAACGGCACTATCACCACCTATGATATCCACCTGATGCTGGAGGTTCTGGAGGAGTATGAGGCAAATGGTGCCTATTACTACTCTGCCTTTGACACCGTCCATGTTACCGGTGTTGCTCCCGATGCTCAGCTCCTGACCATGAAGGTCTTTAGCTCCGAGGGCGGTACCTACGCCAGTGACTACATGGCCGCGGTTGAGGATGCCATCGTTCTGGGCTGCGATGTGGTGAACCTGTCTCTGGGTACCGCGTCCCCCGGCTTTGACGCACTCTATGGCTCCGAATGGTCCGAGTTTGTTAACGGGATCATGGAGCGTATTGCCGATTCCGGCATCATTATGTCCACAGCAGCCGGTAACAGCGGAAGCTGGGCTGCTTACAGTGAGAATGGTCTCGGCATGACCTATGCCGACGAGGCAGGCACCTACACCACCGGTGAGCCTGCAACCTACGAGAATACCCTGTCCGTTGCCAGCGCGGATAACATTTCCGGTGTCAGCGCTCTTGAAGTAGGATTCTGGGGTGCAAACGGCAGGAAGATCCCTGTTACTCCTTACAGTGCCGTGATCGACAGTCAGTATCTGAGCACCTTCTCGGATATGGATGACATCGATCCCGATTACGCTCCCACTACCTACGAACTGGTGTTCCTGGGCGATCCCTCTGAGCTGTTTGAAGGCCGTACGCAGACCGATATGACTATCTATGCCGCCGATCCCTCTGATTTTGACGGCTATGACTTTACCGGTAAGGTCGTTCTGGTCGCCCGCGGCGGCGTAGGTGCTGACGGTGAAGGCGTTTACTTCTCCGACAAGCACACCAATGCCGCACTGGCAGGTGCTGCCGCTGTTGTGATCTACAACAACGTGCCCGGCGCTATCCAGCCCAGCATTGATGAGAGCGATTATGATGATGTTCCCTGCGCAGGTATCGCCTTTGAGGAGGCTCTCGCTATCTTCAACGCATCCAAGCGCAACGGACAGGGGCTGTATGCCGGTTCCTTCACCGTCTGCAAGCGTCTGGAGGTTGAGTTCGGCGAGGATGTTCAGTATCCCACTATGAGCAGCTTCTCCTCCTGGGGCGCTACCGGCGATCTGCGCATCAAGCCCGAGATCACCGCTCCCGGCGGCAGCATCTACTCTGTTGATGGTACGGGTGACTTCGGCAATCAGTACACGATCATGTCCGGTACCTCTATGGCGGCACCTCATCTGTCCGGTCTGACCGCACTGCTGAACCAGTACCTCGAGGAGAATGGTATCCTTGAGAAGACCGGTATGTCCGCCCGTGTGCTGGCACAGTCCCTTCTGATGTCCACCGCAACGCCCCTCATCGAGGAGGCTTCCGGCGTTGAGTACTCCGTCCGCAATCAGGGCGCGGGTCTTGCCAACATCGAGAATGCTATCAATTCCAACGCTTATATTCTGGTTTCCGGTCAGGAAGACGGCAAGGTCAAGGCTGAGCTGGGCGACGGTACCGCTGACCGCATGGTCGAGTTTACCATCACCAACTTTGGTGACAAGGCTCTGACTTACGATCTGTCCGCTTCCGTTCTGACCACCGCTACTGCCTATTACAACGGCATGTACTACAGTGCTGATCTCATGACCGAGCTGGATGCGCGTGTTGACTTCAGCACTGACCGCGTCACTGTCGCACCCGGCGAGACCGTGGCAGTTACTGCTACCATCTCCGTTCCCGAATCTACCGTGGCGGATATGGAGAGAATTGGCTATATCAACGGTTTCTATCTGGAAGGCTTCCTGTACATTGATCCCATTGCTGACAGCGAGGGCGTTATGGACGCTGCCCACTCCATCCCCATGATGGGCTGGTACGGTGACTGGAGCGCTCCCTCCATGTTCGACAGCGGCAGTATCTTTGAATATATCTACAATGATGTGGAGCGCCCCAGCCATATCAACTCTTACATGAAGAATGTGCTGGCATGGGAGCCTGTGGGCTACGGTGAAGGTCTGATCTACATCGGCAACCTTTACAGCTCCGCCTACACCGAGACGGTGTATGATGAAGTGACCGGCGCCGAGATCGGCATCAAGTACGGTGTTGATGGTGACCAGCGCTATATTGAGGCACGCAACGCCATCTCCAGCCTGCCCACCTCCTGGTGGAATTTCTATGCGATCTTCCCCTCTCTGATCCGTAACGTCGGCGACTTCAAGATCGAGGTCACCGATGCGGAAACCGGTGAGCTCTATTATGTTGACGATTATGAGCAGTACGATGACATGATGGTCAGCAGCTACTTCAATCCCAACTCCGGTCAGTGGTTTGACAGCACCGGCGCCTACGGTATCGGTCTGGACAACTGGGAGTTTACCGATCTGAACGGCGAGCCTCTTGCCGAGGGTACCCGCATCAAGATCTCCCTCACCTGCGTTCCCGAGTACATTGTCGAGAACGGCAAGGTCGATTGGAGCACTATCGAGCAGAACGAGAACAACACCATCAGCTACAGCTTCACCATTGACAATACCTTCCCTGAGCTGGAGGAGGGTTCTCTGGTCTATGATGCTGAAGACAAGACGCTGTCCTTCACCGTTCAGGATGAGAACTACATCTCTGCTGTTGTTCTGCTCAACGGCAGCGCCAGCCAGACCCTGGGCTACTACTTCCCCGATATGGATGAGGAGCTGCGCGGCACCGCCGTCAGTGGCTCTCTGGATCTGAACGACTACGAAGGCAGAAAGGTTGTCATCGCGGTCTGCGACTATGCCGGTAACGAGGTCTTCTACGCCATCAATCTGGGCGGCGAGGGCGCAAGCTACGGCAGCATGATCGGCTTCCAGCCCGATCCCAACGGTATCGTGGGCAGCTGGGTTGCATTCGACACCAATGTCAACAAGAACGAGACCGCTCTGTTCATGGGCAGTGCTGACTTTATCTGCGCTGAGTATGTGAATGGTCACATCTACGCTCAGGACGAGAACGGCAAGTTCTACGGCATCCCCTATGATGCTATGCTGGCAGACAGCATCGACCTCGAGTCCTATTACCTGACAACGCTTGAGTACCTCTATCAGGATCTGGCATACAGCTATGCCGAAGGCAAGCTGTACGGTCTGTGCACCGAGGAGCTCTACGGCTCTCCCCAGTCCTACGTTAACGCTATCAATCTGGGTGAGCCCTATTACAGCGAGGACATGTATGAGGAGATCCCCACCTACGGTGAGGAGATCACTCCCTTGATGCAGGATGCCGCTTACGGTCTGACTCTTGCCTGCGACGAGGAAGGCACGCTCTACATGCTTGCTATCAAGTACGAGTATGACGAGAACTGGGAGATCGTTCCCGGTGAAACTGCACACCTGTGGAAGGCTGGTCTGGAAGAGCACACCAAGGGCTGGGGTCAGTACGCTGAAACGGTGATTGAGCTGGCATACAGCTTCACCGATCTGGGTGATACCGGCATGAAGATGGATTATCTCCAGTCCATGACCTGGGATCACAACAGCGGCGCACTCTACTGGGCACGCTTCTACCCCGTCAGCCTTATGGAGCAGCAGAGCGAGCTGGTGAAGATCACCATCGCTGAGGATGACACCTTCACCATGAAGGTCGTCGGCACTCTGACCAATGAGACCTGCGCGCTGATGGCGCCTCTGACCGCTGAAACCGCCGCGAAGGACGAGTATCAGAATGTTCCCGAGTTTGACGCGTCTATCATTGCGGTGCCCGACATTGTTCTGGACAAGACCACCCTGTCCAAGGGCAGCAGCAGCACGCTGACCTGTGTCTACTCTCCCTGGTACAGTGACTATAAGGAACTGATCTGGACCTCCAGCGACGAGACTGTCGCCATCGTGGATCAGAACGGTACTGTCACCGCTGTGGGCGACGGCGCCTGCGTGATCACCGCTGCCAACGCGGAGGATGAGACCCTGTTTGACACCTGCACGGTTACCGTTGCTTCCCTGACACTGAACATCGAGGGTATCATTTCCTACTCCTCCGGCGGCATCAACAGCGTCGGCGGCAGCAAGCTGTACAGCTATGCCATGAACAACGGCGCTGCCAGCATGGAGCTTGGGGAACTGATCACCGCTCCCGAGGAATTCACCGGCTATGGCCTGAGCATCGGTGCTGCCATTTACGCCAAGGGCTCCATCTGGGCCTGCGAGTTTGGTAACGCAGGTATCGTTTACGAGATCGATCCCATGAACGGTATCATCAAGGATGCTCTCAGTCCCATTGATGGCGACATGATGTTTGGCTTTGCCTATTCTGAGACTACCGGCATGTTCACCGGAATCATGAACTACTACATGTATGTCGACCAGCCCCTGACTCACGAGGCTGAGGAAGATATGATGAATTCCTATGATCCCGAGAAGAACCAGTTCACCTGGAACAGACTCGATCTGCTGGAGCAGCTCAAGGCAGCTGAGAACGGCTTTGTCACCGGCGAGACCGGCCAGGGCGCAAGCAGTGAGATCGTCTTCTGCGGCATCACGGATATCGATAACACGGATTACAGCTTCTATTCTGTCATGGGCGATGATGCGTTTGGCGGTATGCTGTATGCCAGCTATACGCCTGTCACTACCCATGTTCTGCTGGATAACGTCGGCCGCCTGTGGTACATCGACGAGATCCCCAACATGACCGGCTACAGTGACGCAACCTATACTGAGCTCTATGACGAAATGGGCGGTATGGTGTATACCTCTTCCTGGGGAGATACTCCCTCCAGTGTGCTTACCACCGTCTATCATGTTGATGATGATACCGATCTGTACACTGCATTTGTCATCCGTGAGATCCAGGAGACTCCTCTGACCGATATGTTCCGCGAGGGCACCATGCCTCGTATCACCTACCACTTCTCTGACATTTACTATGCCGGCAAGACTGCCGAGGGTGCGCCTGTGTTCTACCTGTCCCTGTATGACTACTGGAACGAGGGTGCTGAGAACCTGCTGTACCTGTATGTCGGCAGCGTTGGCACTGGTATTTATGAGTGGAATGAAGAGCTTTGGACAGAGGTCGAGCTCAAGACCGATCCCATGCTCTTCGAGCTGGGCGGCACCGGAAAGGGCAACATCATTGCTTCCATCTTCAACGCAACTCCCGCTGAGGAGATCGAAGGTCTTCCCGCCATCGAGATCCCCGAGCCCGATTACGGCTATGATGACGATTCCGGTTGGGGTGACTGGAGCATGGCAGCAAACTTCATCGGTTTCTACCGCTATGAGACCTCTGCTGCAACTGTGACCCCCGTTGTCCCCTCTATCTCCATTACCCCTGCAAATATCGCAGCTTATGTTAATCGCCTCGGCTAATTAACAGCATCCCCCCATTCGGCTCTCAGCCGAATGGGGGGATTTTTCATCCGATCAGCATTAATATAATTCCATAGATCACACTGGCGGCTACACCAAAGACAATGACCGGTCCCGCTACAGTGAACATCTTCGCAGCCATACCTGTGATAAAGCCCTCAGTCTTGAAATCAATGGCAGGGGACACCACAGCGTTGGCAAAGCCAGTAATGGGCACCAGTGTGCCCGCGCCGCCAAAGCGGCCCAGCTTGTTGTAAAGATTCAAGCCCGTGAGCAGCGCCGAGAGGGCGATCAGAGAGATCGAGGTCGCCGTTCCCGCGTCCGTCTTTTCCAGCCCCAGCGCGGTAAAGCCGTCCATGATCGCCTGCCCCAGCACGCAGATTCCACCGCCGATCACAAAGGCAAAGAGGCAATCCTTGACAAGAGGGGATTTTGCTGCCCTTGCCTGCACAAATTTGTCGTAATCCCTGTTGGACATATCCATCACGCATCACTCCTTTTCGTCAGTATGTCCCAACGGAAAGAAATTATGCGCAATATTGTTAAGGGATCGGCGAGAAACGGGGCACGAGCTTTCCATCATGCTCCACCAGCTCGCCCCACATGGCGGCGGGGCGCACCCACACACCGCCCTCACCGTACAGGGCGCGGTAGACCACCATCGGCTCCAGCGTTTCCGAGTGGGATGCAACGCTCAGTACCTCGTACTCGTTGCCCTTGAAGTGGCGGTAGCGTCCGGGGACGATGGGTGGCAGCTCCAGCCGCTTGCGGCTGATGGCGGCATTGGTGTACTCGTTTTCATGGGTCACTTCCTCGCCGAACCAGTCCGGGGGAGCAAAGGCGTTTGCCTCCTCCACGCTCTCAAATTCCACCTCTGCCAAAATCAGCGGGGCGAAGGGCGGCGCGAAAATGTCCAGCTCAATGGTGTATTTTCCAAACGGAATGCAGTAGCGGTCCTTGGAGATGCTCTGCCCCTCAGATTTGGCAAGCAGACGCTTGAACTGGTCTTTGCTGAGCGGCAGCTCAAATTCCTCCCGCTCCAGAAATCCCTCGCCCTTAATAGTCAGAATATAGTCCTCGTTCTTCTGGCGCACGCGGATCACCGGATCGGTGCAGACGTATGCCTGTCGAATCCGGCGGCAGGGGTACTGTGCTAAGTCATCGGGCAGCTTTTTTACAAGAAATTTGCGTTCGATCTCCATGATAGCTCCTCCCAAAACGTGTTTTTTTCATCGTAGCTCATGGGATCGCGGTTGTCAAGTTATGCCGGAGCTTATTACTCCAGAAGCGCCGCCAGATCCTCCAGCTCCAGCTCCGGCTGGAGGGCAAGGTCGATGCCGTAGCCGATCAGCTTCGCGCCGTCACGGATCATCGCGTCGATACTGTCGGGCGTAACAAAGAGTTTTTTCCCATTTCCGCGGAGCCTGGCCCGGTCAACGCTCCCGCCGCTGGCGGCGGCCAGATCCGCCGCCAGCGTTGCCGCATCTACCACCGTCGGGATACCCACAGAGATCACAGGAACGCCCAGCGTTTCCCGGGAGAGCGCCATGCGGTGGTTTCCAACGCCGCTGCCGGGCACCAGACCGCTGTCCGAGATCTGGACGGTGGTGCAAAGGCGGTCCGGCGAGCGGGCGGCGAGTGCGTCCACCAGCACCACTGCCGACGGCTTCACCCGCTGCGCCGCGCCCCGCACCCACTCAGCGACCTCAATGCCCGTCGTTCCCAGCACCCCTGCGCCGATGGCGGCCACCGGACGGAAATCCGGCAGGACCGAACCCAGATGGCGGGTGATGAGCAGATGCTCCAGTGTCAGCGGTCCCAGGGCATCCGGCGTCATGGCGCGGTTTCCGATGCCGCAGACGAGTACTGTCCCCTCCGGTGGCAGGAGCGGGCACAGAAGCTCCGCAATGGCGCTTACAGCCCTCGCAAAACCGTCGCTGTCCCCGCGGCGCAGGGGAGATGTGTCCAGGGTGAGGTATGTGCCGGTCGGCTTGCCCAGTGCCCGCTCGCCCTCTTTGTCCAGAATTTCCACCCGGTGAACACCGTAGCCGCGGAGCGTTTCCTCCCGGGCACGGATACCCGGCAGCGCGGTGATGTTTTTTGCGCTTTCCCTCCAAAGTGCGTGAGCTTCGACAGCGAGATCAGTGCGTATTGTCAGCATGGTTGTTTATTCCTCCACAATATATAGTAAGAAAACGGCTTTCTTTCGCTATTCTTTGGGCTAACACACGGGATATGCAAAAAAGTAAAAGAAAATTTAAAAAACTGCTTGCATTTTCTGTAAAACCATGCTAGAATACTATCCTGCATGGGGTATCCCATAATATTCGCACTTGAGGAGGTGTTTGGTTTGCCGAATATTAAGTCCGCTAAGAAGCGCGTTCTGGTGGCTAAGGTTCGCAATGCCCGCAACAAGGCTGAGAAGTCTGCTCTGAGAACTGCTATGAAGAAGTTTGAGGTTGCCGCCGCTGAAGGCAATCGCACCGAGGCCGAGGGCGCTTACAAGGTCGCGGTGAAGGCTGTCGACAAGGCCGCTGCCAAGGGCATTCTGCACAGAAACAATGCCGCTCACAAGAAGAGCGCTCTGACTCTGAAGCTCAACAGCATTGGCTAATCATTAACCAAACAACAAAAAGGACCGTCCGGTGACGGTCTTTTTTTGTTGCAGGGATTGCCTGTTGCTTTTTTTCAAATCGGACGCTATTATATAAAATGACTAAATATTTCACAAAGGAGTTGGATCAATCTTGAATCTGAGAAGTCTCTTTTCCGCGAAGGACATGACCCGGGGTCGTCCGTGGAAGCGTATTATGGAATTTGCCATTCCCATGCTGATCGGAAATATTGCCCAGCAGCTTTATAACACTGCGGATACGGTGATCGTCGGCATCTATGTGGGCGATAACGCCCTGTCTGCCGTCGGCAGTGCCGGTCCCATTCTGAATCTGCTGCTGGCTCTGTTTGTGGGTATCGCCACCGGTGCGGGTATCGTGGTTTCCCAGAGCTTTGGTGCCAAGGACCGCGAGACACTGTCTGCCAGCATTGGAAACTGCATCACTCTTTCCGCCATCGCCTCGGTGATCATTATGATCGTGGGACCGATGATCTCCATGCCGATGCTGCGCCTGCTGGGAACACCGGACTCCATCATCGGCTGGTGCGCGGAGTATCTGAACATCTATTTCCTCGGTATTGTTGGCTTTTTCTTCTATAATATGCTCTCCGGTGTTCTCCGTGGTCTGGGTGACAGCGTTTCCGCGCTGCTGTATCTGATCGTGGCGGCTGTTCTGAACGTGGTGCTGGACATCGTTTTTATCGCTGTCTTTAAGATTCCGGGTGTGGCAGGTGTGGCGCTCGCCACCATTATTTCTCAGGCGATCTCCGCCGTGCTGTGCTATCTCAAGCTCAAGGGCATGGGGGATATTTTTGACCTGAACCGAAAAACCGTTAAGCTCAAGCCTGCCATGGCACTGCGCATCCTGCGCATCGGCATTCCCTCCGGTGTGACGCAGGCGATCATGGCTACCGCGGGCATGATCGTTCTGAACCTGACCAACGCCATGGGCGAAATGGTCATCGCGTGCAGCGTTATCATCATGCGAGTGGACGGCTTTGCTATGATGCCCAACATGACCTTCGGTCAGACCATGAGCGTTTTCACCGGTCAGAATGTTGGCGCGAAGAAGTTCGATCGCGTACATCTGGGTGTGAAGCAGGGAAGCATCATTGCTCTATCCTTCTCCGCTGTCATCACCGCTGTACTGCTCCTGTTCGGCAGAGTCCTCTTTGACATCTTCACCGACACGCCGGAGCTGGTGGAGCTGGCAACCAGTATGATCCGTGTTATGGCGGTGGGCTACCTCTGCGTGGCGGTAACGCAGGTGCTGGGTGGTGTCATGCGCGGCGCGGGCGATACCGTTACCCCCATGTGGATCTCCATTATTTCCACCATTCTGATTCGTGTTCCCGTGGCTTATGGTCTGGCGTATCTGACCCAGAGTCCGGAATATCCCCACGGCGCTCCCATCGCCCTGTTCGGCTCGCTGATGATCTCGTGGACGCTGGGTATGGTGATCTCCATTATCGTCTTTGCCATCGGCAAGTGGAAGAAAAAGATGATGACTCTGGCGTAAATATACGAAAAAAGGCTCACTGCGTCGCAGTGAGCCTTTCCTGTTTTTCTCTATCTATTCTTTCCCGCGTTTTTTTCGGATTGCGGCTTTGGCGCTTTCGTACCATTGCTTCAGAACAGCAAGGGTTCTCGTGTCGTTGGGAAACCACCATCGAAGCAGCAACAGCGCGATCGCTGCCGTTGCGATCTTCTCCGGCGAAATGGGAAGCCACAGGAAGGTGAGGTACCCACCCGACAGCACGATCATCCATTTCAGATCCAGTGCGGTGCCTACCGCAAGCAGGATGTACGACCATCCGTTTGTGATCATCCACGCAACCGCGATGCAGAGGAGCAATCTGGGGTTTGCGATAAAACGCAGGAGCTTTTTCAGCGTTTTCATTCAGAACAAAGATTACTCAACAAAGATCTCCGCAAGCTCCAGACCGGGATTATGCTTGAGCAGATAGCCGATGGGCCACTCGCCGGAGTACGCCACAAGGCTGTTGCCCTTGAAATCCTCCAGAAGAATGGCATCGGAGCACAAGGTCAGATCCTTGGGCTCGCAGGGGGAGACGGCAATGCGGCGCAGGTGGTCGTAGGGCATGGAGAGCATCCGCATCTCAACGCCGTACTCACTGCGCATACGGTGCTCGAAGACATCGAACTGCAGTGTTCCCACAACGCCGACGATCACTTCCTCCATACCGGCAAAGGGGATCTTGAAGATCTGAATGGCACCCTCCTGCGCGATCTGCTCGGTGCCCTTGATGAACTGCTTGCGCTTCATGGTATCCTTGGGGCTGACGCGCATGAAGTGTTCGGGCTCAAAGGTGGGGATACCCATGAAATTGAACTTCTTGCCGGGGACGGTGATGGTGTCGCCGATGGAAAACATGCCGGGGTCGAATACGCCGATGATATCGCCGGCATACGCCTCGTCGATGATCTCACGCTCGGCCGCCAGCATCTGCTGAGGCTGGCTCAGACGCAGCTTCTTGCCGCTTCGCATGTGGTACACTTCGCTGTCGCGCTTGAACTGACCGGAGCAGACACGCATAAAGGCGATGCGGTCGCGGTGAGCTTTGTTCATGTTCGCCTGAATTTTGAAAACAAAGGCGGAGAAATCCTCGCCGAACGCATCCACGGTGCCGCTGTCCGACTGGCGGCTGAGGGGCGGGGTGGTCATCTCCAGAAATGCCTCCAGGAATGGCTCAATGCCGAAATTGGTCAGGGCAGAACCGAAAAATACAGGGCTGAGCTTGCCGGAACGGACTGCCTCCAGATCAAAATCCCGTCCCGCGCCAAGAAGCTCCACTTCGTCGCGCAGGGTGTGCCAGCCAGCTTCGCCGATGTGGTCAGCAACGGCGCTGTCATCCAGATGGACCTCGGTGGCGGTGGCCTTTTTGCCGTGTCCCTCAGCGGAGAAGAAGATGATGCGGCTCTTCTGGCGGTCATACACGCCCTTAAAGTTCTTGCCGCAGCCGATGGGCCAGTTGACGGCGTAGGTGTCAATGCCCAGCTCGCGCTCCACCTCCTCGCACAGCTCCAAAGGATCGCGGGTCTCGCGGTCCATCTTGTTGATAAAGGTGAAAATGGGGATGCCGCGCATGGCGCAGACCTTGAAGAGCTTGCGGGTCTGGGGCTCAACGCCTTTGGCACCGTCGATGACCATCACCGCGCTGTCCGCCGCCATCAGAGTGCGGTAGGTATCCTCGGAGAAGTCCTGGTGACCGGGGGTGTCCAGAATGTTGATGCAGTAGCCGTCATGCTGGAACTGCATGACGGAAGAGGTGACGGAAATGCCGCGCTGGCGCTCGATCTCCATCCAGTCGGAGGTCGCGGCGCGGGCGCGCTTGCCCTTGACCTCGCCCGCCTGCGCGATGGCGCCGCCGTAGAGCAGGAATTTTTCTGTTAAGGTCGTCTTACCGGCATCCGGGTGGGAGATGATAGCGAATGTTCTCCGCCGGGAAATTTCTGAAGCCAAATTAGCCAAGAGCGATCCCTCCAATATCGTAAGTATTTCTAAAAGCAAGATATTTTATCATAGTTTCCCCGGATTGGCAAGAAAAAGCAAAGAAATCGGTGTTCTTTCATGGAATATTGTAAGGAAAAGCGCACTGCAAATCAACGCAGTGCGCTTTTAAGCTTCGGTCACAGCCCTGTCAGCGGCTTTTCTATATTGTATCCTTCTCCGGCAAGATAAGACATCCCCACGATACCGAAGGGGAAATAAAAAATCGTATAAAAAATCTGCTCCCCCTCAACACGATCAACTCTTACAAAAACAGGAATCAGCGGAAGAGCGTCCGAGTAGCGCCCGCGCGCCTGTTCTTCTATGGCTTCAATCTGCGATTCGGAGAGTTTTGCCTTTCCTGCGATATATGGAACAGAGAGAGTTTCTGACACCAGGCTGCACACTAAAACGATAGCAAGGATTTTGATGTGTATTTTCATAAAAGTTTCCGCCTTCAAAGTGTCCACGATAGAAAAAAGCACAGGCAGAGGAAGAAGGGTAACCCAAAAGAAAGGATCATAAACTCAAGAGGCATCAAGCCAAAGAAAATATGAGCCGTCTCCACATCCATCTTTTTTCGAAAAAGAATCGTTGCGACCATAGCCAGAAAGCTCACCACCACCAGCGCGCCGGTCCCTATCGTCCACAGCAAGAGCCTATCCATTGTTATCCCCCTTTCGGTATTCCAATAGATCCCCCGGCTGGCAGTCCAGCGCCTCGCAGAGCTTGACAAGGGTGGACATTTTCAGTGCCTTTGCTTTGCCGTTTTTGAGAACGGAGACATTGGTGATCGTGATGCCTACACGCTCCGCCAGCTCTGTTACGCTCATTTTCCGCTTTGCCAGCATGATATCAATATTAAAAATGATCTCGCCTTCCATGTTGCCTCCTCAGATCGTCCAGTCGCTCTGCTCCTGCAATGCGGCAGCCTTTTTCACCAGATGGGACAGCGCCGCCGATGCCACAGCAACCGCAACACCCACGAACACCACCAGCATAGATGCCAGCACGATGCCGGGATGATTCATATTCAAAAGGAGCAGCAGGATATTTCCGGAGAAGAAGAAACCGGCATCCCCGGCGGCAAGGCAGGAGATCCACAGAAGCCATTTTGCGTTCTCCTCCGAAAAGGAGCGGTCGAGTCCGATATTTGCGGCGATCCTCCACGCAAAAACGAGCACCGCGAAGCAGGGAATTCCGGAGCACCAGATAAACACCAACCAGGGGATAAAACGGTTTGCAAACTCCGGGTATTCCGTGCGCAGGCTCATGCCCAGCGCAGGCACCACCGCCGCATAAATGATCACTCCGCAAAGTCCTATTCCAATGATGATGCACCTGAGCCAGCGGGAAAGGGTTTTCTGTTCCATGAATTGACCTCCTTTGATTTCCTGCCTGTACTTTACCACGATGTTATCCGTATGTCAACAATTATTTATCGTGTTGCGATAAATAATTGTTGTGATTTTATTTGGGATGAAGTTTTTTGCAAACCGCTTGTGAAATGATGTTGTATGTGGTATCATTACTATGTATTTTTGTGTCCATACCGCTGTTTTTTCGTCTGTACGCAGCAGAAATCGCCAAATTGGTACAGTAATGGCGTAAAAAATGGCGTAGCGAAAACCATCAAAACCCGCAAACCCCTTGAAAATCAACAACTTTTAAAGGAGAAATAGAAGAATATGAAATTAGGTATCGTGGGTCTGCCCAACGTGGGCAAGAGTACCCTGTTCAACGCAATCACCAACGCCGGCGCGGAGAGCGCCAACTATCCCTTCTGCACCATTGAGCCCAATGTGGGCGTGGTCGCTGTTCCCGACGCTCGTCTTGACAAGCTCAGCGAGATGTACAACCCCAAGAAGACCACCCCCGCCATCATCGAGTTTGTTGATATCGCAGGTCTGGTCAAGGGCGCAAGCAAGGGCGAGGGTCTTGGCAACAAGTTCCTCTCCAACATCCGCATGACCGATGCCATCGTTCACGTCGTCCGCTGCTTTGACGATGAGAACGTTATCCATGTTGAGGGCGGTGCCGATCCCATCCGCGACATCGACATTATCGACCTTGAGCTGATCATGGCTGACGTTGAAATGGTGGAGCGCCGCATTGACAAGGCACAGAAGGCAGCCAAGGGCGACAAGAAGTTCCTCCACGAGGAAGTCGGAGGCCAAGCGGTCTTAGGAAGACAAATGTCTTAGCCAACTCCTTGGCTCACAGAACGACATGGCTACGATCCGACTTGATCATGGCTGACGTTGAAATGGTGGAGCGCCGCATTGACAAGGCACAGAAGGCAGCCAAGGGCGACAAGAAGTTCCTCCACGAGG
>JAZOBV010000107.1:0-5747 GCA_045596145.1 Candidatus Pelethomonas sp. | reverse complement strand
TGTAAACGAACCGATCCTTTGTACTCATTGTATCATATTTTCATTCCAACGAAAAGAGGGGCGCAGAAATTCCGCGCCCCGATTGCTTATGATTTTTCTTCAGCCTTCTGCCCCAGATAAGCCGCAGCAAAGGCCTCGTCGATGCGTTGGCGCAGCTCCATGCCCGTTTCCGGGGAGAGCTTCATCACCTGGCGGTCATAGGTCATCACGCCGTTGACCTCATCCTCCACGTCGCTGACCTGCGTGTAAACGGTGGCAGACAGCGCCTGCTTCTCAAAGCAGGGGATGACTTCCTTTTCAAACAGGGTGCAGTAGGCATCCATAAACGACTTCTCATCGTGATAAATGCGGTAGCCGAACTCCTTTTCGCTGGACATGTGACCGGCAAGAGGCATACTGTACCCGCCAAATTCCGTCAGTGCGAGAACGCGGTTTTTATCGTGCTTGATGCGCACCGGACGATAGTACACATGGAAGCTGTTGAGATCGCCGCCGCCCTGATCGTGCCAGCCGCTGGCGTGATCTACCAGACGGGTATCATCCAGCTCCCAGAGGATCTGGGTGACCTGCAGGCTGTCGAACTGACCCCAGCCCTCGTTGAAGGGTACCCACAGGGCAAGGGAGGTGGTGTTATACAGCAGCTCGACCATATCGTAGAGATCCTGCATATACTGATCCCGTCCCGCCTCATCGCTACGTCCGAAGGTGCGGTACCTGCTGTCGCGCAGCTTGATGCCGATGAAGGGCAGCACCTGAATGATCATGGGGTTATAGGGATAGCCGCCGCTGACAGCGTCCTGCCAGACCAGCATCCCCAGCCGGTCACAGTGGTAGTACCAGCGCAGGGGCTCGATCTTGGTGTGCTTGCGCAGCATATTGAAGCCCATGTCCTTCATGGTCTGGATATCGTAGATCAGCGCCTCGTCGCTGGCGGCGGTATAAAGACCGTCGCTCCAGTAGCCCTGATCCAGCACACCGTTCATAAAAATGGGCTTATCGTTGAGCGCGAAGACCTTTTTGCCGTTCACTTCGGTGGTGCCAAACTTTCGCATACCGAAATAGCTCTCTACGGTATCCTCGCCAAGAGTCACGGTAATGTCGTACAGGAAGGGGTCGTCCGGCGACCACGCTCTGAAATGCTCGCTGCGGATCAGCGGCGTGGCGATGCCGTTCTCGTCCGCCCATTCCTCCGCGATGACCTCGCCGTTCTTGCGAACCACCACGTTCGCGCCCTCGGCGTTCTTGGCATGGATCTCAATGCGAACCTTTTTATCGTCATACAAAGGTGTGATGCGCAGGGATTCCACATAGTTTTCGCAGACAGACTCCATCCACACCGTCTGCCAGATGCCGCTCTGTGGCGTATACCAGATGCCGCCGCGCTTAAAGCTCTGCTTGCCGTAGGCGTGGGGACTGTCGGAGGTATTGTCGGTAACGATAACGGTCAGTGTATTTTCGCCACTGCTTAAACTGTCTGTAATATCACAGGTGAAGGGCAGATAGCCGCCCTTGTGGGAGCCGGCCAGCTCGCCGTTCACCAGAACCTCGCACTCCTGATCCACCGCGCCGAAGTGCAGCAGAACCTTATCCCGCTGAAAGCCTTCGGGCAGAGTAAATGTGCGGCGGTACCACAGCTTGTCGCCGGGCATTACCTGCCGCCCCACACCGGAAAGCAGGCTCTCGGGAGAGAAAGGAACGATGATCTCGCCGTCATAGCTGTCGGGTGCGGTGCCGTCCTTGCGGATGGCATAGTCCCAGCGTCCGTTGAGGTTCACATAGCTCTCACGCTTGAGCTGGGGACGGGGATACTCGGGGAGAGGATGATCACGGTCGAGTGTTTCGCCCCAGGGGGTGAACAGGGGGCGAAGCTTGTCGGCAGACGGCTTTCTGGTCTTGCGGTGGAGCAGGAACAGGGGGATCACGATCAGCAGCAGGAAGATGCCGGAAAACAGGAAAATCTCCGGTGTGGGCACCTGCTTGATGGTTCCCAGATCCTCATAGGTCTGACCACTGCCGCGAATGACCGCTGAGCCGATGTAGGGACCCGTAACAGCGGGCAGAAGCACCTGGAACAGGATACGGATGCCCTGGAACTGGCCCGCCTTGTGTTCGGGGGTGTAGTCGCGGATCAAACCGTGCATACAGGCGGTGAGCACCATGCTTGCACCCATCATTATGATGCCCGCCACCATCACTGCTGCCATAGAGCGGGTGAGGAACATCAGCATCAGTCCCGCAAATGCCACTGCCACCGTGGGAGCCGCCACGGTGAGCTTGCCCTTCTTGTCGATGACCTTGCCCATCAGCACGCTGATGACGCTGCTGGTGGTCAGCACCACCGCCAGAACCAGCGCGTAGTTGTCAATGCCCAGATACCGCTGGACATAGATGATGAGGTAAGGCATGTAGATCTGCTGGCTGGCGCAGAAGATCGCCAGTGCGGTCAGAGAGAGGTACAGGTTGGGATTGGACGCGATCACGCCGGGACGCAGACCGTAAAGGATGGTGGAAGCGTAGTTTGCGTCGGACTTTTGGAGTCCCTCCGGCTCACGGATCAGAAAATGACCCAGTGCGCCGCCCGCCAGCGTCAGACCGCCGACGATGAGGAAAAATTTGCTCCACTCTCCCGCCTGCGTCAGACCGTCCAGCAGACCAAACACCAGCAGCATCGCCACCATAGGCATGATCGCCAGCACGGTCTCTACGCGCCCGCGGTTTCTCTCCGTGGTCACATCGGTGACCCAGGCGTTGAACGCCGCGTCATTGGCGCTGGAGCCGAAGAAGGTCATAATGCAGTCCAGCACGATGACGATGACCGCCGCCGCCTGCATCGCCGCGGCAACCGGCATGAATTTTTGCAGCCCAGCCACGGAAACCAGCGCGAATGCCATCACGCTGAGGCCCCACAGGAGGTAGCCGCCCACGATCAGACCCTTGCGCTTGCCGAGTTTGTCCGACAGCGCGCCGATCACCAGCGTGGTCAACGTTGCAACGACGCTGCTTGCCGCCACCATAGTGGCGATCATATTGGTGTCACCGGTAATGGTATTGTAGAGAAATACGTTGAAGTACATATTCTCCACTACCCATGCGACCTGACCGATCAGACCGAATACCAGAAGTGCCAGCCATGTGCGCAGTCCAAGCTTATGTTCTTTCCGGTTGCTCATTTTCTCAGCTCCTTTTCCAAAATGGCGATCATGTCAGCGATAGCGCCATCCTGACAATGCCCCACAACGGTGGACTCTGCCTTCACCGCGTCCACCGCGTTGGAGGGGCAGAATGCGCGGTCGGCCGCGCGCAGCATGGAGAGGTCGTTCATGTGATCGCCGGCGCATACCAGCAATTTGCAGCCCAGACGTTCCTTCATTCTCCGCGCCATATCGCCCTTGGTTGCGCCCTTTGCGGTCAGCTCCAGCAGGTATTCGCTGGAAAGAACAAGCTCATATTCCCCGCGCCAGGGCTGAGCGTCGATAAATGCGGCGGCCTTCAGAAGATCCTCCGTTTCGCCGAGAAACAACGCCTTGCTGAGGGGCATCTCTACCGACGCGGGAGAGAGATCGGGAACAACTTCATACCCCATACCGGTCAGCTCACTGTGCTTCACGTTCCAGCGGGACTCACGGTACACCTGCAGGAGCGTGCCCGCGTGGAACATTTCCAGAGAAACGGCGGGATTTGCGTCCATGATGGTCTGAATGTGAGCGCGGGAGCTTTCTTCAAGGAACAGTGTTTCCACATATTCCTGCTTTTCGTAGTCGTAGATGCCTGCGCCGTTGTTCACCACCGCCGGGACGTTGGTGGGAACGAGGGGGGCATACTGTGCAAAGGCAGCCATAGCGCGTCCAGTGGCAACGCCGAAGCGTCCTCCCTCGCGCATGAAATAGTGCAGCGCTTCAATGTTGCGCACGTTCATTTCCGGGCATTCGCCACCGTTTTTCAGCGCGGCTGCGGTGTAGAGGATCGTATTGTCAAAATCGCTGAGAAATAAGACTCCATCAAATATTCCCATAATCAGCAGCTTCCTTTCCGGCAACAATATACTAATTTAATATTATATATCAATCTTTCTCTTCCTGCAATGGCAGGGGGAAGAAAAATCCGCATAAATCGGACAAGGCGGGCATATTTTGAAACGAAAAGCTATCTTCACACGAAGGAGGATGACGCTATGACCATTCGGCACCGTCCGCAGCGGGCAAGGCGGCTTTACGCCCTTGTTCTGGCAATCGTGGTTCTGTGGCTGGTGAGCGCGACAGCGCTGAGCCAAAGCGCCGCGGTGGCGCTTTCCGCCCTTGCCGCGCAGGCGGATCTCGCAGTCACGCTTTTGCGCGCCCAGTTGGGAGATGACCTTGTTTCGGACGAGCTTTCCCCCGCTGCCGCCTTTGCCATCGCCCAAAGTCCCCTGCTTCTTTCCCAGCGGGACGCGATCCTTGCCCTGCGCCGCAGCGAGGAGACTGAAAATGATACCGTTCAACCGGAGCAGCAAGCCCCATCGGACGAGCAGACCTCTCCGATTCCCGAAACTCCCGCTGAGCCGGATATTCCTCTGGTGATCGTGGACAACGGCGTGAGTGCGCGAACGCTGGTGCCGTCTTCAACCGACGGGTATATCGTGACCGGCGGGGTGTACATTGACAACCGCTCGGATTTAAGCTTTGACGCCTCGCTTTTCAACGGCGGCTTTGATGCGCACCTGGCGCGTGACAGTGCGCCGCAGGTGTTGATCGTACATACCCACGGCAGCGAGGCGTATACGCAGCCTGCCGGACAGGAGTACGTTCCCTCCGGTGACTGCCGCACCACGGATGAGAGCTTTTCCGTTGTCCGCGTGGGAGATGAGATCGCCGCAGTTCTGGAGAGGGCGGGAATCCGCGTCCTGCATGACCGGACGCTACACGACTATCCGCAGTACAGTGGAGCCTATGACCGGTCCCTTACCGCCGTGGAGCGCTATCTGGAGCGGTATCCCTCTATCGTTCTGGTGCTGGATGTCCACCGGGATGCCATTTCGGATAGCGCGGGAACGCCCTACAAGGTCGTCAGCGCCGTTGCGGGAGCAAACGCGGCACAGATGTCCTTTGTCATCGGAACGGACGGCGGTGGACTGAGTCACCCGCTCTGGCGGGAAAATTTGAAGCTTGCGGCCGCCATTCAGCAGACTCTCTGCACTGACTATCCCACACTGATGCGCCCGATCACCGTCCGCAATTCCCGCTATAACCAGCATACCACCACCGGATCGCTTCTGGTTGAGATGGGCGCGGCGGGTAACTCGCTGGAGGAAGCGCTGTTTTCCGCGCGATTGCTGGGACAGGCGATTTTGGAAACGATGCTGCTCCCCGAAGGGGAACCGCCGGCGGCGGAGGTGAGTGGGTAAATTGATGTTTATCGCAGTATTTTGATTTACCGTGCCGCAAACGCGGCAGATGCATATTATCTATTTGAAAACTGGTTCAGCCTCCGGCGGGTGACTTTCTACTTGTCGAGAAAGTCACCAAAGCGCCACATAAGGGGATATCCCCTTATGTATCCCCTTGAGAAAACGGCGTGCAAATCTTCTATTATCGGCACTTTCTTGTTGAAATGGCGAAGCATTTGCCCCCCTCACCCGCTCCTGCAATACGTTTTCGTAGTCTGTTCCTTTGTTTTGGAGTGCCTAATTGGGTTGTGCGCACCGTAAGACCGCTGCAACAGCAAGGCACCCCGAAGCAAAGGCACAAAACTGCCATTTATAACAGTGTAGC
>JAZOBV010000106.1:0-16438 GCA_045596145.1 Candidatus Pelethomonas sp. | reverse complement strand
GTTATCCTTGCCCTGTGGAGCCCGGACTTTCCTCATAGCAGACCTTTCGGTGCTGCCACGCGACTGTCTGTTTTACTCGCTTGATTATTTTACAGGAGGAAAGAGTGGTTGTCAATGGCAATACCATCAGAAATGAAAAATATTGTTTGTAAGAACCGCGCATTAGTGGTATAATAAGATGTTAAAATTTGCAGATGGGAGTGACCCATATGACCTTAAATGAGTATCTGAATACATTGCGCGGAAAAAGTGTTGCCGTGATCGGTATCGGCATCAGTAATGTGCCGCTGATCCGATTGCTGCGTGCTGCCGGGATCGCCGTGACCGCATGTGATAGGAAGAAATATGAGGAGCTGGGGGCGATTGCCGGTGAATTGGAAGCGCTTGGCTGTGTACTGCGTCTGGGCGCGGATTATCTAAACGGTTTGTGCGAAGATGTGATCTTCCGCACTCCCGGTCTGCATCCCCGGTATCTGGAGGAAGCGATTCAGCGGGGAAGCGTGGTGACTTCCGAAATGGAAGTATTTTTTGAGGTATGCCCCTGTCCCATTATCGGAATTACCGGCAGTGATGGCAAAACGACTACCACTACCATGATCGCGGGACTGCTTCGCGCGTCCGGGCGAACGGTTCATCTTGGTGGAAATATCGGACGCCCGCTTCTTGCGGATACGGAGAATATCAAGGAGGACGACATCGCTGTCGTAGAGCTGAGCTCTTTCCAGCTCATGACGATCAGAAAAAGTCCGTCCCGCGCGGTTTTAACGAATCTTTCCCCCAATCATCTGGATATCCATACGGATATGGACGAGTATGTGAACGCCAAAAAGACGATTTTTGCATATCAGAATGAAACGGATTGTCTGGTGACTAATCTTGATAATGAGATTGCCAGAAATCTTTCTGAGACATCAACCGGAAAGGTAAAATACTTTACGCGAAAAACGCCGGATAAAATCGAAACCGGCTGTTATTTGTGGGATGACGCGATTTGGTACAGGGAGGAATCAAGGGAACGCTGTGTTCTTCCTATCAAGGATATCCTGCTTCCGGGTGTCCATAATATTGAGAACTACATGGCGGCGATTTGCGCTGTACAGGGACTGGTGGACGATGAAACGATCCGTGAGTTTGCCCGTGCCTTTGGCGGTGTTGAGCATCGAATCGAGCTGGTGCGGGAGCGCCGCGGTGTCAGATGGTACAATGACTCCATTGCGTCCAGCCCCAGCCGCACGATCGCAGGGCTCAATTCCTTCGATCAGCGCGTAGTTTTGATCGCAGGTGGTAAGGATAAGGGCATCAGCTATGCTGAGATCGGACCAGTTATCAATGAGCATGTAAAGCTTCTGATCCTATGCGGCGCGACTGCGGGCGTTATTCGTGAGGCAACTGTTCAGGCGGAGAATTACAATGGACTTGAGATCATAGAGGTCAATGATTACTCTTCCGCTGTGGAACTGGCGGATAGACGCACTTCTTCCGGCGATATTGTCATCCTTTCTCCCGCCAGTACGTCCTTTGACCGCTTCAAGAACTTTGAGGAACGCGGACGGGTGTTTAAGGATCTGGTAAGAAAGCTCCCGGAATAAGTTTCTGCCCGATGGAATAGGGAAAAGCCCGCAGCGCATAGCCTTCCGTAAGGGAGGTGGCGAGTATGCGAAGAAAACGTTATCGCCTTCCGTTGACCGGAGCGCAAAAGGTGAAGCTGTTCTGCCTAATCTTTTCGGCATGTGTTTTAACGCTGATTTTTGTATGTACGCTGCATCTTAAGACGCTGCTGGGGGATCTGGCGGTGACGCGCGTTTCGAGTACGGTAAATCGTCTGGTGGCGCAGGCGGTGAATGATGCTGTCAGCAGCGGCGATATTCAGTACGGAAACCTTATTACCTTTGAAAAAGACAACGAAGGGAAAATATCCGCGCTGCAGAGCAATATTTCGGAGTTCAACCGCCTTCAAGCGTTCATTACGCAGGATGTATTGACGCGTCTGCGCGATACAGGGGAAACTACACTCTCCATTCCGTTGGGAACTCTAGTGGGTTCTGCATTGCTTGCGGGGCGGGGACCCGGCATCAAGATTAAAATGCAGACTGCCGGGAGCTGCACAGCTCACTTTGAAAATCAGTTTACGGATGCGGGGATCAACCAGACGACACACAGCATTCTTCTGTACGTTGAGGTTTCCATGAGTATTCTTCTGCCCGGATTTCGCACCTACACAAAGGTGAGCAATGCTTTTTCGGTGGCAGAAACGGTCATTGTCGGCGCAGTGCCGGAAAGCTACACATATTTCCATTCCGGAAACGACAGTGAAGAAGATGCGTATGAGTACAGCATGAACAATGGATAAATATTAAAAATTACAACGCAATTCCTCATTACAACGGAGGTTTTTCAATGGATTACAGAGCGGAATTGGCGCAGCTCAGACAGGAATTAAATGAAGCGGGATACCGCTATTACGTATTGGATGATCCGACGATGTCGGACTACGAGTATGATCATAAGCTTCGCCGTCTGGAAGAACTGGAGGCGGAGCATCCCGAGGAGATCACGCCCGATTCTCCTACCCAGAGGGTCGGCGCGGCGCCCTTAGCCAGCTTTCGGCAGGTGGAGCATCCTGTTCCGCTGGAAAGCCTGCAGGATGTTTTCTCTACCGACGAAGTTGAGGAATTCGGTGAGCGAATGGCAGATACCCTCGGTGCGGTGGAGTATAGCGTTGAGCCTAAGGTCGATGGGTTGAGTGTTGCCTTGGAATATCGTGACGGTGTTTTTGTCAGCGGAGCGACACGGGGAGACGGTAGAGTGGGAGAGGATGTTACCGAAAATCTGCGAACCATTCGCGCGATCCCCTTGACCTTGCCCGAAAAGCTCCCGCGGCTGATCGTCCGCGGGGAAGTGTTCATGTCGAAAAAGATTTTCCATAAGCTGAACGAAGAGCGTGAAGAGCGCGGAGAAGCCCTTTTTGCCAATCCCCGTAATGCCGCCGCCGGTTCGCTTCGCCAGCTTGACAGCAAGGTGTGTGCCAAGCGTCGGCTGGATATTCGAATTTTTAATCTACAGCTTGCGGAGGGGAAGAGCTTTTCTACGCATGGAGAGACGATAGAGTATCTCGCTTCTCAGGGATTTCCCATGATCCCCTGCAAGATTCTGCGTTCTATCGAGGAAGTGAACCGCGAAATAGCTGTCTTGAATGAAAATCGCGAGGTGCTGCCCTTTGATATGGATGGCGCTGTTGTAAAGGTCAATTCCTTGTCGCAACGTGCTGCTGTTGGCAGCACAGCAAAATGTCCCCGATGGGCGATTGCGTATAAGTATCCGCCGGAGCAAAAACCAACCAAAGTCACTGATATCGTGGTGCAGGTGGGAAGGACCGGCGTTTTGACTCCTAAGGTCGTCGTAGAGCCGGTCCGTCTTGCCGGAACTACCGTTACCAACGCCACGCTCCATAATCAGGATTTTATTGACGAAAAGGATATCCGTATCGGCGATACGGTGATTGTGCAAAAGGCAGGTGAGATCATTCCCGAGGTGGTCGAGGTCGTTCGTGAGCTGCGCCCCGAGGGGACTGTGCCCTATCATTTGCCCAATGCTTGTCCTGTTTGCGGTTCTGCCGTGGCTCGTGATGAAGATGGCGCAGCGATCCGCTGTACCGGTGCGGAATGCCCCGCGCAGCTTCACAGGACGATCACGCACTTTGCAAGCCGCGATGCAATGGACATTGAAGGTCTGGGCCCCGCTGTTTTATCTCAGCTTATCAATTCAGGACTGATCGCCTCCAGTGCAGATCTTTATTATTTGGAGGAAGATGACCTTGTCGGTCTCGAGCGAATGGGCGAGAAATCTGCCGCGAACGCAGTCCGTGCCATTGACAACAGCCGTTCCCGGGGACTTGAGCGGTTGCTGTACGCTCTGGGTATTCGGCAGGTCGGTCAAAAAGCAGGCAAGGTACTTGCAGCACATTTCAAGACCTTTGATGCTTTTGCTGCGGCATCCGAGGAGGAATTGACTGAGATCGACGATGTTGGCGCGGTCACTGCGGCATACATTCGCAAGTGGCTGATGGACCCTCAATCCCAGCATTTGATCGCTCGGTTGAAAGAAGCAGGCGTTTCGATGGATGCCGCGCAGCAGAGTGCTGGGGAGCAGTTTAAGGGAATGACCTTTGTGCTGACAGGCGCGCTGGAGCGGTTTACCCGTGAAGAAGCGGCTGAAATGATCGAGGCGCGGGGAGGAAAGGCGAGCGGCTCTGTCAGCAAGAAAACGACCTATGTCGTGGCGGGTGAAAATGCCGGAAGCAAGCTGCGCAAAGCAAATGAGCTTGGTATTCCTGTTCTGACAGAGGATGAATTTGCCGCAATGCTGGACGACGGTCAGACACAGGAAAATATAAATACAAAAAATAAAGATACAGAAAAAAACGAAGCTGCTGAATCCAATGGCGGTCAAATCAGCTTCTTTTAATGCACGGGTGGAAAGCTTTATGAAAGAGAAAAAGACTTTTCTGCACCGGATCGGGGCGTTTCTGCGCCATGATCCGGTGCTGGCAGCGGCACTTTCGCTTGCCGTTATTTCCTCGTTTATTGTCCCTCCGTCGATGGAATATCTCGGCTATATTGATTTTCATGTTCTGGTTCTGCTGTTCTCCTTGATGCTTGTTGTGGCAGGACTTCAAAAATCGGGAGCCTTTACGCTGCTGACGGACAAGCTGCTGCAGCGGGTAAAGTCTACCCGCTCTCTGGCGGCTGTTCTTGTAGGAGTATGTTTTTTTACCAGTATGCTGATCACAAACGATGTTGCGTTGATAACGTTTGTGCCGCTGGCTGTCATGCTTTTGGGAGATAAGAAGAACGAAAAGCTTTTGATGCTGGTCGTTGTTTTGCAGACGATTGCAGCAAATCTGGGCAGCGGATTGACTCCGCTGGGAAATCCTCAAAATCTTTACCTCTATTCACTCTCCGGAATGACCTTGGGGGAATTTCTGATGGTAATGCTACTCCCGACTGCGCTTTCCGCAGGACTTTTGACGATCTCGATCCTGCTTATCCGTCCCCGAAAGATCGAGCGGGAGTCCGGGAACAATGCGGAAACAGATGTCACACTTCGCAGGATCATTCCGTGGCTGCTGCTATTTGGGCTTTGTATGCTGGCGGTGCTGCATGTGATCCACTACCTTGTAATGCTTGCGGTGGTGACAATCGCAGTGATTTTGATGGACCGTTCTCTGTTTCGCAAGGCGGACTATGGTCTCTTACTTACTTTTATTGGTTTCTTTATTTTTATCGGCAATGTCAAAAGCATTCCCGTTGTCAGCGAAATGCTTTCCGCATTGGTGGCAGGGCGTGAGTTGGGCGTTGGTGTTCTGCTCAGCCAGGTGATCAGCAATGTTCCCGCGGCGATGCTGCTTTCCGGCTTTACCTCGGATTATCCCGCTCTTTTGGTTGGCGTAAATCTGGGTGGACTCGGTACACTGATCGCGTCTATGGCAAGTATGATCTCCTACAAGATCTACGCCGCAGCGCCAGGAGCAAAGGCGGGGAAGTATTTCAAGCTTTTCACGGTGATGAATGCTGCTTTTCTCGCAGTTCTGCTGATAGTTGTACTTTTGTTTGGATAACGAACCTGTAAGGAGGATTTTATCATGGTTACTATGGCACAGCGCATCGAAGAGCTGCGCACAGAACAGAATATGAGCCGCCCCGCGCTTGCTGCAGCACTTGGATTTCCCAAGAACGCACTTGAAAAGTTTGAGACCGGACGGCAGTCCCCGACCAAAGAGCAGGCACAGAAGCTTGCGGACTTTTTTGGGGTTTCCATGTTTTATCTGAAGGGCGAAAGCAATGACCGCACCCGTATGGATGACTGGATGGAGAGTGCTTTGTCTGGAAATGAACCGGGACATGTTCCCATGCAGCCTAAAAAAGTGAAGCTCCAGCCGGAAGCGGTGCCCTCCGGTCAGGGAACGATCTTTGATTCCTTCCTAAAAAGCAAAGCTTTCCAGGATATGGTGCGTTCCACGGTTGCTGATGTGCTGCGCTCGCCAGAAGGCCAGGAATTGATCGCAAAGGCTGTTCAGAAGGAGCTGCAGCGGAGATAAATTTGCAGAAATAAGGCGGTGTGGGATGTTTAACTTTTTTGTGGATGAGTCTGCTCGTACAGGAGATCAGTTTCGGATCACCGGCGCGGATTATAATCATATTTGCAATGTGCTTCGGATGCAGATCGGAGATACCTTTCTGGTAAGCTGCGGCGGAGCAAGCAGTCTGTGCAGTCTGCATCAGATCGAGGATGACACTGTTGTTGCGCAGATCGTGGAGGAAGATTACCAGAACACTGAGCTTCCGGTTCGTTTTTACCTGTTCCAGGGTTTGCCTAAGGGGGATAAGCTGGAGCTGATCATTCAGAAAACTGTAGAGCTTGGAGCTGCCGGCATTATTCCTGTTGAAATGAGCCGCTGCGTAATGAAGCTGGATGAAAAGAAGAAGAAATCCCGGCTGGAACGCTGGCAGTCAATCGCTGAGAGCGCCGCAAAGCAGAGTAAACGCAATCTTATTCCCGAGGTGGAAAGCGTCTTAACGTATCAGCAGGCTATGAAGAGGGCATCGGAGATGGACCTCTTCCTCGTACCCTATGAGAATGAGCGGGGAATGGCTGCTACCCGCGAGGCGCTTGCGAAGATCAGCCCGGGAATGTCTGTCGGTATTCTTATTGGTCCGGAGGGTGGCTTTGATCCGCGGGAGATCGACATGGCAAGGGAAAACGGAGCGGTCATTATTTCACTCGGAAAGCGGATCCTGCGGGCTGAAACCGCCGCTGTGACCGCTGTTGGCATGGGAATGCTTCATGTGGAATTGAATCTGGATGGTGAGAGCCAGTGAAGGAACTTCCGGTCGAGTTTACAGCAAGAATGAACAACTTGCTGGGAGAAGAGGAATTCGCGCTCTATTTGAAATCCTTTCAGGAGAGCGCTGTACGCGGATTTCGCGTTAATACAGAAAAGATATCCCTCGAAGCATTCAGTAAGATTGATCCCTTTTCGTCGCAAAGGATCCCTTATGTTGAAACCGGCTTTTATCTTGAATATGACAAAGTCGGCAATCATCCCTATCATCACGCAGGTATGATCTATGTACAGGATCCCGGTGCAATGGCTACCGCGGAATGTCTGGAGATCCAACCGGATTGGTGGGTTCTGGATATGTGCGCTGCGCCGGGCGGAAAAAGCAGCCAGCTTAGAAACAAGCTGGGGGAGAAGGGAGTCCTTATCTCAAACGAGATCATTCCCTCCCGGTGTAAGATCCTAACCGGTAATGTGGAGCGATTGGGCTTTCGCAATACCGCAACGACCTGTCTGGATCCCGCGCGTATCGCAAAGCTTTTTCCCGAAACCTTTGATCTGATCATGGTCGATGCCCCCTGCTCCGGAGAGGGTATGTTCCGTAAGGACGATGTTGCCATTCGGGAGTGGAGCACAGAAAATGTTCTGCACTGTGCCGAGCGGCAGAAGGGCATACTGGAGCAGGCTGTCAAGGCGCTGCGTCCCGGAGGTTATATCATCTATGCTACCTGTACCTTCTCTCTGGAAGAAAATGAGATGATGGTAGACAGTTTTTTGCAGGCTAATCCGGAATTTGAATTGGTTCCGGTGCGTGAAGCTGTAAAACTTTACACCGATGATGGTATTAGCTTCAACGGTTGTTTCTGCTCTAATCTGTATGATGCTCGCAGATTTTATCCTCATAAGAGCAGAGGGGAAGGGCAGTTTATGGCAGTACTGCACGATACCCGCACATCCGTCCCCCGTATCACGCCTGTCAAAAAGAACGCAGGCAAGATCGATCCTATCATTCTTGATTTCTTAAAGGATACCTTGACCGAATTTGACCACGATAAAATCTCCATATATAACGGAAACCCCGTCTATGCCGCGCCGGAGCTGACAATGGAAAAGGGGGTAGCTTTTTCCTGCGGTGTGGCCATTGGAGAGGTGCGGAAGAACTATATTCAACCCCACCACCAGTTTTTTATGGCGATGGGCAGTCAGTTCAAGCGGCAGATCGAGCTTTCGTCCAACAGCATGGAGCTGGAACGATACCTGCATGGTGAAGAGATAGCGGTCGATTGCGAAAATGGCTGGGCAGTTATCACAACACAGGGATGCAGCGTAGGTGGTGTGAAGGTCGTATCGGGTCGTGCGAAAAACCACTATCCCAAGGGCTTGAGAAAGCTTTGATTGATTTTTTTCTGATCGGAGGCATTCATATGGACAAGGCAATGGCGGTTTTACAGGTTATTATGCCAATTTTTATAGCAATCGTTCTTGGAATATATGCTCGACGCCAAAAAATTCTTACTTTGGAGCAGATTCAGGGATTGCAGCAGTTTGTTATGAAGTTCTGTTTGCCCTGCGTGCTGTTCAATTCCTGCCTCAGTGCATCTCTTGGCTCGGAAGCGGTAACATCTATGATCTTGGTCATTCCGGGATTGTTGATTTCAGCACTGCTCGGTTTTGGGCTTAGATGTAAAAAATATACTTATCACAATCTCCCGATGCTTTTTTCAGCCCAGGAGAGCGGTATGTTAGGTATTCCGCTTTTTATCACGGTGTTTGGGGTTCACGAAGCCTACAGAATGGGCGTATTGGATCTTGCTCAAACGTTGATCGCTATTCCGGTCATTGCGATCTTAACGGCCGATACCGGCAAAAATCCCACCCCAATCGAAATTGCTGGAAAGGTCATTCGTTCACCGTTTCTGATCGCCAGTCTGCTGGGCGTGGTGCTCAATCTATCCGGCTTGGCTGCTTCGCTTGACAATATCGGTATACTGCCCGTTATTACAGAAACCACCGGTTTCCTTGCACAGCCGGTTAGTGCAGCTATGCTGTTTAGTGTGGGTTATAATTTTTCTCTTCACGAGGGCTATCGAAGCGCAATTTTCCGCCTTGCCGGTTTACATTTTACGCAGTTTGCTGTGATCTGTCTTGTTATGCAGGGATTTCTGTTTCTCGTGCCCGGGGTTGAAGCGGAAACACGCTGGGCTGTATTACTGTACTGCATGCTGCCCTCCAGTTATTTAAGCCCCGGTCTGGCAAAGAAAGAGGAAGGTTCAATCATTGCATCCGGTGTCTGCTCACTTTTGACGGTGACCTGTTTGGCTGTGTTTTGTATCATGGCTGTCTGTATCGTATAAATTACATAACCGTTTGCTCAAAGCAAAAGAACCCTCGATCAGTCAGACCGAGGGTTCTTTTTGATACCGGATTATTTGTCTTGTGCCTGTGCCACCAATACATTCAGTTCCTCAAAATTCAAAGAACCTGCCGCATTATAGGTCACAACACCGTTGGCATCAATGATGATCGTGTGGGGCAGCATGGTTGACACTCCCAAAAGCTTTGCGGCATTGCCGGTTTCATCCAAAGCAAAGGGGAGGGTATAATCGTAGCCGGACAAATATGCCGCAACATCATCCGTTACAAGCTCTGAGTGGATAGCAACAACCGCTACATTCTCACCAAATTCCTCATACATTGCATTGAAGAACGGCAGCTCAGCGCAGCATGGGGTACACCATGTTGCCCAGAAGTTCACTACAACTACCTTGCCTTGCTGCTGTGAAAGTGAAAATTCTCCGCCGTTGTACAGAGGAACGGTGAAATCCGGGGCAGTCATTCCAATAGCGTTGCCAATTTCCGGTGCAGGTTCCGAGGTGTCGGGCTCCGTACCCTGATCCGGTGAGGTCTGATCCTGCATGACATCCTCAACAGGAGGTGCATGAGGAATTTCGTCAGCCGGTTCTGTTCTGTTCACGTAGAGGAATACCCCTGCCAGCAGTGCGATAGCAAGGATCCAGCCCACAAGGGGCAGGAAGCGGGGGGCTGTTTTCTTTTCGGCAGGAGACAGGATCAGCTTACCTGCGCGCAGTTCGATGGCCTTTGTGGGACAGGTAGAAATACATTTTCCGCAGCTGACGCACTCATGATCGCCCACATGTCGAATATCCATGGGACATTCCCTCACGCATTTTCCGCATCCGGTGCATTTTCCGCAATCAACACGCACACCAACCAGTGCTACACGGGAAAAAAGTCCATAAAATGCACCAAGGGGGCAGATAAAGCGGCAAAAACCACGGTAAATGAAGATGCAAAGTCCGATCAGAAGCAGCGCAACGATCATTTTCCATGTAAACAATCCGCCGAGCATGGAGAATTTATCGGCATTTTCCGGATGGGAAAGCAATCCCACCGCGCCTTCCAGCGTACCTGCAGGGCAGATAAATTTGCAGAAGGCAGGGAGGGGAAGGGACTGAAATGCAAACCACAGGGGAACCGCAACAACGAGCACCACAAGCAGAACATATTTAAAGAAGCTCAGTACATATGTAATACGGCTCTTTTTGATTTTCGGCGTTGGGAGCTTGTGCAGCAGCTCCTGAACAAGACCAACAGGGCATAGATAGCCGCAGATGGTACGCCCTAAAATCAGACCATACAGCATCAAAATTCCCAAAACATAGACTGGGGTACGGTTACGGGATGACGCAATGGCATTTTGCAGCGCGCCAAGAGGACAGGCTCCCACTGCGCCGGGGCAGGAATAGCAGTTCAGCCCCGGGACACAGAGGATCTTTGTAGCTCCTGTGTAGATATTTCCGGTAATAAAACCCTTGGCATGAGCGTTATATAATAACGCGGCATAAAGCTGAATCAGCCTTCTCTGGGTGGGAAGGTGATTTTTAATCCAAAGAATCATTTTATCCAAGACCGATACACTCCGTACAAATATTGATCGCCTTGACCAGAACATCTCTTGATCCGCCATTCATCACACCCAGAATGATGAACAGTACACCAAGGCATAAAATTGTGATCCGAACTGCTCCAAGAGATTTTCCCATCTGCTCACGTGGCGGACAGGGACGGATCTTTCCAGTGACACGCTGCGGCTTGCCCCATCCAAGGTGAGCGATAACGGTCACAACAGCAAGCACACCATAGACAATAAGGAAAGGACTGACCATTGACAGGCGCTCCGATACAATTTGTGCGCTGTACACCGGGGAAAGGTAAACTCCGGCGTTGATGTTTTCCGGACGGTTCCCCGTAAGATAAATATCAAGACATTGCCAGCACAAAAGCAGAACGATTCCCACCGTTGCTATGGTAAAGATCCACTGCATGATTTTTAAGGTTCTTTGCACAGGCATCCTCCTTTCGGTATTTCATTTGATATTTTTCGTGCGAAAATACTATAACACATTTGCATCACACTCTGCAACGGAAACTTTTTCGCCAGAGAGCGACATTTCTTACTGAAAAGCATTTGACAGATACTCTTGTGGTGGCTTATAATTGCTTTATCATTCTTTAGGAGGTTTCCTTTCATGAAGCGCATACTCTCCATTCTGCTGGCGGTCACACTGCTGATCGCTTCCGGCTGCGGTGCCGCCGGTAATAACGAACAGCCGGACAGCACACAGACCAACAACACGCAAAGCAACGATACCAATGACATCACCCCGCCCGATGACAGCACCGAAGACAACGCTGACGATGCTTCCGGAGAAGGGGAGAACGCTCCCGAGGCAGACGACACCGTTCACGTTGATTCCGATTACCATCCCGAAGTCACCGGTTGGAAATTGGGCGACACCATTGCGGACTTTACCATCACCACTTACAACGGAAATACTGTTACGCTTTCCGATGTTCTGGCGGAAAAGGACGCTGTACTTATCAACATTTTTGCAACCTGGTGCGGTCCCTGCAAGAACGAATTTCCGTTTATGGAGAAGGCTTACAAGCAGCTCCAGGATCACGTTGAGGTCATTGCTCTGTCCGGTGACAGCAGTGATACTGCCGAGAAGGTGCGCCAGGTCGCCAATTCTCTCGGTCTGACCTTCCCCATGGGTCTGGATTCTGCCGGTATCAGCCAGGGCATCAAGCTCACCGCATTCCCCACGACACTGGTCGTTGACCGCTTTGGCACCATCGTCTTCTCTCAGATCGGTTCCTTTGACGATGAATCCTCCTTTGTCAATCTGTTTGAGTTCCTGATCAGCGAGGAGTATACGGAATCTGTCACTCTGGACAAGATCCCTCCCGAGATGCCCCATGTGGAGCAGCTCTCTGCTGAGGAGCTCAGCGCAGCGCTGAGTGACACAGGCCTGGTCTTCGATAACACTCCCGGTCTGTATAACTGGCCCATGACTCTTGCGGAGGTCGACGGACGCAGCGTAGTTGCTTCCGGCAACCAGACCAAGGATCGCAGCTCCTCCTCCGTGCAGACCACCGTCAACGCAGCCGCGGGCGATGTGTTTGCATTTGACTTCAAGCTCTCCTCTGAATCTGCATTTGACTTCTTCCTGCTGAAGGTAAACGGCGAGGTCGTTAAGGTCTTCAGCGGTGAAAAGGACTGGAGCGGTTACGCATACCAGTTCCCCGCCGATGATGAGTATACCATTGAGTTTGCATATACCAAGGATGAAACCACCGACTTTGGCGAGGACACCCTCTGGCTGGACAATGTCCGCATTCTCTCCGGTGACGAAGCAACGGCTGCGCTGAAAGCAAATCCCTCTTATCCTACTGCTGAGAAGACTTACTTCCATATCACGAATGATAATGTGACCAGAGTTGTATTTGATGATCCCTACGGCATTGTTTACAAGATTTTTGGATGCCCCTATGAGGCATACCTTCTCAACAATGAGCTGGAGGTTCACTGCGAATTTGGTCTTGGTGCAGATGTTGACCCGGAGGCCGCTATCTGCCGCGACAATCATAATCTTACCCATGTTCTGACTTCTCTCGTTTCTGGTGACAAGTATACCGTTACCTTCGCCGTGGATTCTCTCGAAACCACCGGTAAGGGCTACACCTATGTTGTTCTGGATCCCGATGCCCGGAATGACGGCGATGCGTATCCCATTGTGTTTTTTGCCAATGTAGAGGGCATGGAGAAGTTTGCAAAGACCTTTGCCGCCGGTGCATGGCATGATGCCGAAGAGTGGGAAGCCGCTCAGGGCGAGCAGAATGAGGAGCCCACGGGTGATGTGACCTATACGCTCCGCTGCGAGGATGAGAACGGCGAGCGTGTGGCTGGTGTCACTTTGCAGGTCTGCAATGACAGCACCTGTTCCATCTATGTTACCGATGCAAACGGTGAATGTGTGCTGACCCTGCCCGCCGACGAGTATGAGATCCATATTCTCAAGGCTCCCGAGGGATATACCTTTGATTCTGAGGCCGTTGTCACCGCTCCCATCGAGGGCGGAGAGGTCACGCTTTCTCTGAAGACAGCATAATTACAGAGGCGTTTTTCCGAAAAGACTCATAAAAGTATAAATGGAGCGTTGCAGCTAAATGCAACGCTCCATTTTGCTATTACTTATCAAATGACGGATTCATATAGTAGATGTTCTTCTCCCCGAGCCTTTCCTTCGCAAGCCGCAAGCCTTCGCCAAATCTCTGGAAGTGGACGACCTCACGGGCGCGCAGAAACTTAATGACATCGTTAACATCCGGATCGTCACTTAGACGAAGAATATTATCATAGGTCACACGGGCTTTCTGCTCCGCCGCGAGATCCTCCGTCAAATCAGCGATCAAATCGCCCTTCACCTGCATGGTAGCAGCTGTCCAGGGGGTACCCGACGCAAACTGAGGATAGATGCCCGCGGTATGATCGACAAAATAGGTGTCAAAGCCCGCAGTCTTGATCTGCTCATCATTCAAATTTCTTGTAAGCTGGTGAACAATCGCGCCGACCATCTCCAGATGCCCCAGCTCTTCCGTACCGATATCAGTCAAAAGCCCTTTCAGCTCGGGGTAGGGCATGGAGTAACGCTGACTGAGGTACCGAAGCGACGCACCAAGCTCTCCGTCCGGTCCACCATACTGGCTTATAATGACCGCTGCCAGCTTCGGATTGCAGTTCTTGATCTTTACGGGGTATTGCAGCTTCTTCTCATATACAAACATTATTTCTGACCTCCTTCGTACTCCCAGGGCCAGGGACCGTAGATCCAATCCCATGAGCCCTTTTTGCCTGCGTTCTTCTTGCGCAGGGGACCAAAGGTCGCCTCATACCGCTTGCGTCCTTCCTCAGCAAGGGCAGCGTACTCACGGTAAAGGCGCAGGGCTTCCTTGTCGTCGCAGTGTGTGTCAAGATACAGCGCAAGCTCCGTGAGCGCGAAGCCAAGCGCCATCAGCTCGCACAGAGCGCGGTTCTCACAGTTCATTCGCGTTTTGATCGCCTTGAAAAAGGGCAGATTCAGCCCGGGAAACAGTGTTCCGGCCGCCAGACCGTCCCACTGGTTATACCGCTCCGGGTCTTCGCACTGCATGGGTACGTAGGGGAACACCAGATTGGCGCAATTACCAGGAAGGCTTCCATCCCTTGTTCCGCAGCAGTCGGGTCTCATATTCTCCAACAAAGACTCCTCCTATTCCGAGTCGCTTAGGCACACGATTTGCGCCTACAGTACCATGATATGCTCTTGCTTCCAAAGCGTCACCCGGGGGTATAAACAGCAGGTCCGGTTCATAGGATGTGGAGGGGTGATCGCTGTGTTTTTCATATTCAAAAAATGGACGATTGTTTATATTTTCAGCATGTTTGTTCTGATTATCGGTTTTGCAATGATCCTGCGCCACGGTGAGAGCGTGCAAACCTCATCAGACGCTGTTTTGTACGCTGAGATGCCTGTTTTGATCCTTGATCCGGGACACGGCGGAGAGGACGGGGGAGCGGTTGCCGAAGATGGAACGGTTGAATCGTTTATCAATCTGTCTATTTCCATGAAAATGGCGGAATTGGCGGAGCTGCTGGGTTGTGAGGTGCAGATGACCAGAGAAACCGATATCTCGATCTATGACCCAGATGCCAAAACTCTGCGGGAAAAGAAGGTTTCAGATCTGAAAAACAGGGTCGCGCTTTGCGAACAGGTCAAAAAAGGTGTGCTGATAAGCATTCATCAGAACAGCTTGCCCAGCGCGCCCAGCGTGAAAGGTGCGCAGGTGTTCTTCAATGAACAGCAGGGGAGCAGTGAGCTGGCGCAGGCGGTGCAGTCCATGCTCAATGAAACGATCAATTCGGGCAAACCAAAGGAAGCCAAAGCGATGGGGAGCAGCAGTTATTTGATGAAAAATGTTACCTGTCCGGGCATTCTGATCGAATGTGGTTTTCTTTCCAACGCCGCGGAAACACAAGCTCTGAAAACCGATGCATACCAGCTTGAGATCGCAATCAGTATCCTTTCCGCTGTGCTGAAATATTTTCAGAATTGAACAAAATATATCTGGTCAAATTAGAACAAATGTGTTATAATGAGAAAAAAGAGAAAAGGGGCATCGGTCATGTCAAAGACACGAAGCGTTTTTTTCTGCACGGAATGCGGAAATGAAACAGCAAAATGGGCAGGGAAGTGCCCTGCATGTGGTGCTTGGAATACCATCGTTGAGCAGGAGGCACAGCCGAAAGCGAGCCGTTCCCGCGCCGTTTCTGGTCGTTCAACGCCGTTTCATACTGTAAAGGCTGTTTCTTTGACAGAGATTGAAACCGGGCAGGAAATCCGCTTTTCAACCGGAATCGGGGAGCTGGATCGTGTGCTGGGTGGTGGAGCGGTAAAGGGCTCACTCGTTCTTGTGGGCGGTGCGCCGGGTATCGGTAAATCAACCTTGATGCTTCAAATCTGTGAGAGTCTCTGTGCGTTCTCAAAGGTGCTGTATGTTTCCGGTGAGGAATCGATTGGGCAGTTGAAGCTGCGGGCAAAACGTCTGGGTGTACAAAGCGAACAGTTGTATGTTCTCTCGGAAACCAATTTGGGTGATGTTTTGCAGTCGGTCGATCATGAAAATCCAGATATTCTGATCGTTGACTCCATTCAGACTCTTTACAATCGGGAACTGGACAGCGCCCCCGGCAGCATTGGTCAGGTCAAGGACTGCACCATGTCGCTGATGCAGCTTGCCAAGGGGCAGGATATTACCGTATTTGTGATCGGTCATGTCAATAAGGAAGGCTCCATTGCCGGTCCCAAGGTTCTGGAGCATATGGTGGACTGCGTTCTCTACTTTGAAGGCGATCCCAACACCTCCTACCGGCTGCTCCGAGCCGCCAAGAACCGCTTCGGCTCCACAAATGAGATCGGCGTCTTTGAAATGCTGGATGTGGGCCTGGTGGAGGTGCCCAACCCCAGCCAGATGCTGCTGGAGGGCCGTCCGGAAGGTGCTTCCGGCACCTGTGTGGCCTGCGTTATGGAGGGCACACGGCCTGTGCTGGCAGAGGTCCAGGCTCTGGTCAGCAAAACCACCTTCAATGTACCCCGACGCACGGCCGACGGCTTCGATTTTAACCGGGCAGTGCTTCTGATGGCTGTGGCTGAAAAACGGGCGGGCATGAAGCTGAGCGTTTTTGATGCCAAGTCGGAT
>JAZOBV010000105.1:0-6191 GCA_045596145.1 Candidatus Pelethomonas sp. | reverse complement strand
TCAACAACGTACCACTTGCGGACGATGTTGCTCTTATTAGCCATAAAAGTGGACATAGTGCGTTCTCCTTCTTTTTCGTTCCTTCGATTACGAATGTGCGGGAAGGATTCCCGAACACGCGTCATCGAAGGAAGTCTTGTATTTTCGCCGGAAATCGGTTATGATTTTCGAGCAGGATTATTTATAACACAACCATTTCCGCTTGTCAACAAGCATTTTAATTTAGCGGTATAAATTCTCTTGATATCTCTTGTTTTCTCTTGAAATCTTCCGTTTTCTTGTTTTCGACTTTTTAAATTCCGGGAGGAACGTTATTATGCAGCATATCTTAGCCCTTGTCCGCCGCTGCGTAGAGGACTATAACATGATCGAGGACGGCGACACCATCGCCGTGGGTGTCAGCGGCAGCAAGGACTCCGTGCTGCTGCTCTGCGCTTTGGCAAGACTTCGGAAATTCTATCCGAAGAAGTTCGACCTTGCAGCCATCACCATTGACTCCGCAGTGCCCGGGATGGACTTTACACCCATCAAACGGCTCTGCGAGGAGCTGGAAGTGCCCTACCACATTGAAGTAGTTCCTACCTACGAGATCGTCTTCCTCAGCCGAAAGGAGAAAAACCCCTGCTCCCTGTGCGCCAAGATGCGCCGCGGCGCACTGAGCACAAAGCTTAACGAACTGGGCATCAAGAAGATCGCTCTGGGGCACCACTTTGATGACGCGGTGGAAACACTCCTCATGAATCTCTTTTTGGAGGGGCGCATCGGCTGCTTCCAGCCGGTGACCTATCTGGACCGCACGGATGTGACCCAGCTTCGCCCCATGCTCTACGCGGAGGAACGGGATGTGCAGAACGCTGTCAACCGGCTGGGACTGCCCGTAGTGGTCAACACCTGCCCTGCCGATGGGTCCACCCAGCGTGAGGAAGTCAAGGCGCTGCTGCGCGAGCTGGAAGGGCGCTACCCCAACCTGCGGCGCAAAATTTTCGGTGCCATACAGCGCTACCCGCTCTATGGCTGGAGCATGGACGAAAAGCAGGTCTGATTTTAAAATGTATAAGAGTGCTGCGGATCACAACCACAGCACTCTTTTTATCGGGTTTTCGTCTGCAGGAAAAAGCAAAAGCCGCAAGACACTCTGCAGACTCAGCTTTAATTAAATTTGTTCTGCGCCTCGCTGACGCCCTTCTCGATCAGGCACGCCACCGCGTCCGCGGCCTTTGCCACCGCTTCGGCAACGACCTTTTTCTCAGCAGAGGAGAAATTACCGATGACCCAGTCGATCATCTCATGCTCGGGATGCGCCGGGGCGCCCACGCCCACCTTGATGCGGGGAAAAGCATCGGTGCCAAGATGCTGAATAATATTTTTCAGACCGTTGTGACCGCCTGCGCTGCCGTTTGCGCGGATCCGCAGCTTGCCCAGTGGGAGGGAAACATCATCGGAGATGACCAGTACCCGCTCGGGGGGGATCTTGTAAAACGCGCCCGCCAGCTTGACCGCCTCACCGGAGAGGTTCATAAAGGTCTGGGGCTTCATCACCAGCACCCGCTCGCCGCCGAGCTTCATTTCAGCCGTCAGCGCGCGGTATTTCAGCTTGTTGACCTTCACGCCCTCGCGCCGTTCCAGCTCGTCAGCGGTCATGAAGCCGATATTGTGGCGGGTGTTCTCGTACTGCTTGCCGGGGTTGCCAAGGCACACCACGAGCCAACTCACCCCGCCGGAGGATTTGAAAATTGCCATTCGTATGCTCCTTTGTTATGCGTTAAAAGCAGGGGGCGGGATCGCTCCCGCCCCCCAAAAAAGCCTCGCAGAGTTTCGCTGTCCGCAGACAGTGAAATGAAATTCAATCATTTTTCCGGCGGCGTGTACGTCGGAAAAATTCTTCTCAGCCTGCAAACGTGCGAGCGCAGCGAGTGCGCTGCAGCAGGCTGTAAACTCCCTCAAAAATGTGCATCAGCACATTTTTGAAGATCACACCCACAGCTTGGAAACAGAGATCTCCTGATAGATGCGCTCGATTGCCTCAGCGAACATAGGAGCAACAGTCAGATACTTGATCTTGTCGCTCTTGTCTGCTGCGACGGGAGTGATGGTATCCAGGAAAGCAAGCTCGGTGATGACGCTGTCGTTGATGCGGTCGATCGCGGGACCGGAGAGGACACCGTGGGAAGCGCAGGCGTAGATGTTCTTGGCACCGCCGACCTCGACCAGAGCCTTGGCAGCGTTGCAGAGAGAACCGGCGGTATCGACCATATCGTCGAACAGGATGCAGTCCTTGCCCTCAACATCACCAATGACATTCATGACCTCGCACTGGTTTGCCTTCTGGCGGCGCTTGTCAACGATGGCAAGATTCATGTGCAGCTTCTGCGCGAAGGCACGGGCGCGGGCAACGGAGCCGACGTCGGGGGAGACGACGACCATATCCTCGCACTTCTCGCCGAACTTCTTGGCATAGTAGTCAACGAAGATGGGGTTGCCGTAGAGGTTATCCATGGGAATATCGAAGAAGCCCTGGATCTGGGCGGCATGCAGTTCCATAGTCAGCACGCGGTCAGCACCGGCGGCGGTGATCATGTTTGCCACCAGCTTGGAGGAGATGGGATCGCGAGCCTTGGTCTTGCGGTCCTGACGGGCATAGCCGAAGTAGGGGATGACAGCGGTAATGCGGCCGGCGCTGGCGCGGCGCATCGCGTCGATCATAATGAGCAGCTCCATCAGATGGTCGTTGACGGGGTTGCTGGTGGACTGAACGATGAATACGTCGGAGCCGCGAACGGACTCGTAGATGGAGGCGGAAACCTCGCCGTCAGCGAAATGGCCGATCTCGGAATGACCGAGCTGGATGCCGATCAGATTGCAAATGTCCTTTGCAAGGCCGGGGTTTGCATTGCCGGTGAAAACCTTCATGTCCTTACCGTGAGAAATCATTTCCAATACCCTCTTTTCTTCTTTGCCGCGGACGAAGCCGCTGTTGTGTGTTGTGAAGTAATCTATATTTGTATCGGCTGCGCGCCGACTACTTCCGGTAGCTTATGTCTTTATTTTTTCCCGTGGAGCTCGCGGTTGCGCTTTGCCCAGCCGCTCTTTACTTCCTGGCGGGCTCTGCCGATGGCGAGCGCGTCCTCCTCCACATCCTTTGTGACCGTTGTCGCGGCGGCGATATAGGAACCGCGGCCCACACGGACAGGGGGAATGAAATTGGTGTTGCAGCCCACAAAAACGTCATCCTCGATGACGGTGCGGGACTTGGTGAAGCCGTCGTAGTTGGAGGTAATGGTGCCACAGCCGAAATTCACACGGCTGCCTACATCGCTGTCGCCCACATAGGTCAGATGGCTGAGCTTGGTATCTTCTCCAAAAACGGCGTTCTTGATCTCAACAAACGCGCCGATCTTGCACCGGTCGCCCACCTCGCACTTGGGGCGGATATGGGCGTAGGGACCCACATGGACACCCTTTCCGAGGAAGCTCTCTGTGACCTGAGAGGCGTTGATCTCCACCTCATCGCTGATGATGCAGTCGGTAACCACCGCATTGGGTCCGATGGTGCAGTTTTCACCGATGACTGTATTGCCGCGGAGAATCGTGCCGGGGAGGATGGTCGTTCCCGGGGCGATGGTCACGCGGGGGTCGATATAGGTGTGGTCGGGATCAAGAATATTGACCCGGGTGCGCTGATGGTACGCCGCGATGTGCTCCTTCGCCGCCTGCTGCAGCCGGGAAAATTCCTCGATCGTGCGGAAGGAGAGCATCATGCTGCCCAGAGGAAGCATCGCCTCGTGGACCTCCTCGATCCAGCAGTGGGCGGCAAACTCCTGAAGATCGCTTTCGTAGGTGTCCTCCGTGCCAACGGCGACAACTGCTTCGGCAGGACAGGCAGCCACCACATCCTCGTGATACTCGCTGTCGCACACAACAAAAAACCGCTCGATGCCTTTCTCCATCCACGCCCGGATACACCAATTCAATACGGGGCAGAACAGCACATTTTGCAGCATCAGCGGCTTGCCATCATAGGTCGGGGCTGTGTCTTCTGTTAAGAAAATGACGATACACTTTTTACCCACCGGGGATCCCCTCCTGTCTGGTCAGGTTATTTCAACACTATTATAACAGACCCGCTAGGTTATGCAAGGGGCATTTTTGAAATTTTGGTGTCATTTTTTCGCAAAAGGGACACTCTTTATTTCGCTACAGTGTTTTTGCACAAGGTTTTTGTAATTTTTTGAATTTTTTTAGATATGTTCATCGAATATTTTATAATTGCGTCGGAAATGTGAAAAAAATTTCATTTATTCATCGGTTTATGCTTGAATTTCTCAACAAAATGTTTTACAATAAGCGCTGTTGAATTTCACTGCGCAGACAGCGCGAAAGAGCAGGGAGGACGTATGCTGCACATCGTTCTGGTCGAACCGGAGATCCCCCAAAACTGCGGCAACATCGCCCGCACCTGTGCCGCCACGGGAAGCGTTCTCCATCTGGTGGAGCCGCTGGGGTTTGACGTATCGGAAAAGGCTGTCAAACGGGCGGGACTGGACTACTGGCATCTGGTGACGGTCATTGTCCACCCTGATCTGGACGATCTTTTTGAAAAATTTCCCGAAGCGGAAAACGACCTCTGGCTTGCCACCACCAAGGCGCCGCAGGCGTACTGCGAGGCACGCTTCACTCAGAACAGCTGGCTGTTCTTCGGCAAGGAGACCGCAGGGCTTCCCCTGTCTTTCCGGGAACGATTCCATGACCGCTGCATCCGCCTGCCCATGGTGAGCGATGCCCGCAGCCTGAATCTTGCCAACAGCGTCGCCGTTCTGACCTACGAGGCGCTGCGGCAGAATGATTTCCCCGGACTTCTGGGCACAGGGGAGATGGCTGCGGATTGACGGCATTCAAAACGGAAATACTATTGATCTCTATATCCAATCAATGCGAAAGGAGCTAACATTTTATGAATTACAACAAGAAGAGCGTTAAGGACATCGACGTAAAGGGCAAGCGCGTTCTGCTGCGCTGCGACTTTAACGTCCCTCAGGATAAGGCCACCGGTGCCATCACCGATGACAAGCGCATCCGCGCCGCCCTGCCCACCATTCAGTATGTGCTGGATAACGGCGCGGCTGTCATCGCCTGCTCCCACCTGGGCAAGCCCAACGCCACCTTTGAGTCCTATGTGAAGAAGCAGACCGAGAAGGGCAAGGATCCCGACTCCATCAAGCGTGAGGACTGGGAGAAGAGCCTGAAGAAGCTCTCCCTCGCTCCCGTTGCCAAGCGTCTGGGCGAGCTGCTGGGCAAAGAGGTCGTTATGGCAAACGATGTCGTGGGCGAGGACGCCAAAGTAAAGGCCGCCGCACTGAAGAGCGGTGAGATCATGCTGCTGGAGAACACCCGCTTCGAGAAGGGTGAGACCAAGAACGATCCCGAGCTTGCCAAGGCTATGGCCGGCATGGCTGATATCTACGTTTCCGACGCCTTCGGCGCCGTTCACCGCGCTCACGCCTCCACCGCAGGCGTTGCCGCCTATCTCCCCGCCGTCAGCGGTATGCTGATTGAGAAGGAGCTCGAGATCATCGGCGGCGCACTGGCCGCTCCCAAGCGTCCTCTGGTCGCCATTCTGGGCGGCAGCAAGGTCAGCTCCAAGATCGGTGTTATCAACAATCTTCTGGAGATCGCTGACACCATCATCATCGGCGGCGGCATGGCGTACACCTTCTCCGCAGCCAAGGGCGGCAGGATCGGCGACAGCCTGCTGGAGTCCGACTGGATGGATTACTCCAATGAAATGGTGAAGAAGGCAGAGGAGAAGGGCGTGAAGCTGCTCCTGCCCGTTGACACTGTTGCTGCTGACGCTTTCGATCCCGATGCCAACACCCAGGTCGTCACCGCAGGCGAGATTCCCGACGGCTGGCAGGGTCTGGACATTGGTCCCAAGACCATTGAGCTGTACTGCGAGGCAGTGAAGGACGCCGGCACCGTCATCTGGAACGGTCCCATGGGCGTCTTCGAGTTTGCCAAGTTCGCCAAGGGCACCGAGGCGGTTGCCGAGGCCCTGAGCAAGACCAGCGCAATCACCATCATCGGCGGCGGTGTCAGCGCGGCTGCCGTTCAGCAGCTGGGCTATGCCCCCAAGATGACCCACATTTCCACCGGCGGCGCCGCAAGCCTTGAATTTATTGAGGGCAAAGAGCTTC
>JAZOBV010000104.1:0-16684 GCA_045596145.1 Candidatus Pelethomonas sp. | reverse complement strand
GCCCCCCAAAAAATGGATATCGACTGGCGTGACTTGATCTGGAAATCCGGTATTTTGGCGGTAAGCACCGTTTTTCTCATCAGCAATCTCCTGTTTTACATTAAATTGCGCCGCGGCAGACAGCGCATCCCCGCCTCCGAGCTTCCTGTTCTCTGCCCGGTACCTGTGTACTATGCAGAGGGTCTTGATGCTCCCTGTCTCTTCGGACTTCGCAGTGCCATCTATGTGAACGGTACCGCCATGCACCCCGAACGGCTGCGTCACGTCCTCGTCCATGAGCTGACTCATCGCCGCCACGGCGATCATTTCTGGTCACTGCTGCGCTGCGTATGTCTGGCAGTCCACTGGTACAATCCGCTGGTCTGGTGGGCGGCACTTCTCTCCCGCCGGGACTGCGAGATAAGCTGCGACAGCGCGGCGATCCGCAAACTGGGCGACTCCTCCGGCATCAGCTACGGCGAGACCCTCATGGCAATGCTCACCACTTCTCCCACCGGACTGCTTCACACCGCCACCACTATGAACGCCAGCAAGCGCACCATGATGGAACGGCTGAAGCTGATCGTCCACCGCCCCAGAATGATGAAGCTGACACTCTTCATCATTGTCCTGTTCACAATGGGTGCCGTCATGTTCACCTTCGGCGGCTGCGCCGACAACGCCGGCACACCCGATCCCGATAAGTCCATCACCGACCTTGACGAGGACAAGCAGACGGAAAAGGATGAACCATCAACCGACACCTCTGAGAATGACGACAAGCTCACCCCGTCCGAAAACAGTTTTGGCTTTATCCCCTCCCCTGTGGTCTACACCCACCCCAGCGAACTGTTCTCCATGGAGCTGCCCGCCCTCTGGCAGGAAACCCTGTTTTTCGTTGAAACTGAGGACGGTATTAAATTCTACGATGCCAATCTCTACCAATCTGGTAGCGAGGACGGATGGATCTTTTCCGTTCATCCCCAGCCCGCCGATTGGACCGGAAGTCAGAATCCCACTCTGCTCCTTGCCGAGTTTGACCCCAACGGAACACCGCAATCGTATCTTTTAGAATACAGCGGTGAGCTCAGCGGTAATTCCACCGAGCTGTGGCAGATGATCACCGGGAGCTTTGTCCTTAACGCTTCTCCTGAGCAGTTTTCCCGTCTGATCCACGACAGCTACGAGGACAATATTACCCTTGCCATCAGCTATCTTCCCTATCTGAGCTGGCGAAGCTACCGTGAGGTCTACGGCGAGGAGGCACTGATGCCTCTGCTGAACGCTCTGTGGCAATTCGCGGACAGCGGAAATGCCAACTGGAATCAGTATCACGATCTGCTCTCCACCACCAACGACGGACTGGACGGTGCATACAGTGAAGGACTCTCCGCCATCTTTGAAGCGCTCTATCTGAAGAACAGCGAGAGGTTTCTTTCAGTCATCAACAGCGAGTACATCTCGAATACCGAGCGCGCCCGAGTCGAGGCGTATGTGAAGTACGGAATCGGCTCCGAGCCGGATGAGAGCGACAGTGAAGAAGTCACCTTCAACGACAACGAAGTCATAAGGGGTCTTGCCCGCGGATACGGTCCCACCGCATGGTCCACCGGAAGCCCAATGGATTTGACGCTGACTCTTACCGGCGACTGGACACTGGACGGCATCCGCGCCGCTCTGTTCGCCGCAGTTTCCGAGTACATTACCGGAACAATACTGGAAGGCGATCTCAATAATATCGAGATCGGATACAGCTTCCGTTTCCCCGAGGAGATGCGTGACGGCGTCATCTTTACCGTTCCCTTCTACGCCACCTACGTAGATCAGGATGTACACATTCTCCCCTCCGGCGCAACGCACTCCCCCTCCTCCCGCACCGGCGAGCTGACCGCCACCATCCTCTTGGTGGGTGAAGGCGTTACCGGACCGGTAGATGATGAGTTTGCTAAGGGACAGGCGGTGTACGACCTGCTGGCGCAGCTTGCTTCCATCGAAGACGGCATCACCGTGTCACGCCAGGAAAAGGACTTCCAGCTTCTCAGCCGCATCGGTGAAGTCATTAACCAAAGACTCACCGAGGCGGGCCTCAGCGAGCATTGCCGCGCAACCAGCATGTCCTGCGGAACTCACTACAACCCGCTCTGGTGTGATGTTGGCTATGAGCAGACTGTTGAGTACACCATCTCCCTTTTGTATACCGAGGGCGACAGAAGCTTCCAGTACGATTTCCACTACACTGTTACTCTCACCACCATTGAATAAACAACAAAACCTCCGGCTGAACTGGTCAGCCGGAGGTTTTCATTTTGTTGTCACTTTTTGGGATCACTCAGCGAGCTTTTTCACAATATCCTCACTCGGCGTAACATATGCGGTCTGATAAGGATCATACACCACCATGCCCAGTCTTGCGCCCGCAGGCTTCTTTACATTGCGGATCTGAGTATAATCCACAGCGACCTGGCCGCTTTCCCGTCCCTGCGAGAACCATGCCGCCAGCATAGCCGCCTCAGTCATGGACTGGACATCCGGCTCCTGTCCCTCCGCGCGCAGAATAACATGGGAACCGTGGATACGCTGGGTGTGGAACCAGTAATCGGACTTGAAAGCATCCTTTGTAAGCTGATCATTCTGGGTGTTGCTGCGTCCCACAAGGATCTGGAAGCCGCCGGAGGAGCGAAAGGTGCGGGGACGGGCAGCAGCGCGCTTTTGCTCTTTTTTGCCGTTGCTTTGCCCCTTCAGATAGCCTGCGTCCCGCAGCTCGTGGCGGATATCATTGAAATCCTGCTCGGTTTCCGCACGGTTCAGCTCATCCAGCACGCTCTCCAGCCAGTCCCGTTCTCGTCGGGCGATCTCCATCTGTTCCGTCAGATGGATCTCTGCCGCTTTCGCCTTGTTGTATAGCTTGAAGTAACGCTCGGCGTTCTTCTGAGGGGAGAGCAGAGGATCAAGAGGAATATCAATTTCGGGACAGTCCTCCTTATAATAGTTTTGCGCCCGCAGAGTGGTCATTCCCCGCTCCATACGGTATAGGTTGGCTGTGATCAGCTCACCGGAAATGCGAAGAGTATCGCGATCCAGCGTCTGGGCGTACTCCTTCTCCTGCATGGCAAGCTTACGGCGAATGCGGTCACGGGCACCGGCAGCGCACCGCTGGAGATCCTGTCCTTTCTGTCGGATGCGCTCGATCTGCTCACGGGTCTCATAAAAGGTGTCCAGCATGGAGGAGAACGACTCCCAGGCTGCGCCATCAGTCTCTTCACCGTATTGCGTGATCGCAAGATACGAGAAATCCTGCGGCTTTTTACTGCGGGTCAGAAGATACGGAGTGAAACGTTTTTCGGTTACGTCCATCTGCCAACGGAAAAACCGCTCCTTCAAGGCATTGCGGCACTCCGCATTGAGCAGGCGGGCATCATCGCCGCAGCTTTGGTGTGCCAGTTCCCGGCAAACCAGAGGAGACATACCGAAGAAGGTATCCAGCAGGAATTCAGAGGCTTCCTTTTCTCTCGGAGCGGACTCCATAAGCCGTGAAAAAGCTTCATCACCCACTGCAAGAGGGTCGAGTTTTTCCTGCGCGGGCGGAAGATGGTAGAAAAGTCCGGGGAGAACCTGCCGCTTCTCGCTCATCTCCATATCCACACGGCGAAGGCAGTCAATGATGCGCCCCTCGCCGTCCAGCAGAATGAGGTTGGAATGGCGGCCCATGCACTCGAGGATCAGCTGGCGCTGTCCGATCTCGCCCATTTCATCCACCATATCAATGGTCAGACGTACCACGCGCTCCAGCGCGGGCTGCTCAATGGCAGTAATGCGTCCGCTGCCCAGATGCTTGCGCAGGAGCATACAGAACATGGGGGCGACGGCAGGGTTTTCCCGGGAAACAGTGGTCAAATGGATTCGGGGGTGATTTGCGGAAGCACAGAGCAAAAGCTTGCGGTTTCCCCGCAGCGTTAAAACGACATGATCGCGGGCGGGCTGCTGGATCTTTTCGATCCGAAGTCCGGTGATGATTTCCTGCAGTTCTCCTACGATACCGGTCAGGCATACTGCGTCAAGTGGCATCGTCATCCTCCTCCATCATGGCGGCAAAAAGCGTATTGATGCGCTCGGTAGCGCCGTGTAAGTACAGATATCCCAGCAGACACTCCAGAGCCGTTGCCTTGAGATACTCCGAACGGCTGGCACGAGCGGGGATGGAATTGACATTGGCATTGCGCCCGCGCTTGAAGACGGCAAGCTCTTCAGCCGTGAGCATGTCCATGATTTTGTCGGCGCGTGCAGCCTGTGCGGGAGCCTTGACCAGCTCCACCGCCGCGCGGTGCAGTCCTTTTCCGGTGGCCTTTCCGTGCTTGCAGAGGTAGGAACGCACCAAAAGCTCATAAACGCCGTCGCCAAGATGGGCAAGACCGATGCTGCTGATGGCTCGGATCTCGTCCTCCGGCAGCCGCATATCAAAATAATTTGTCATAGTATCACCTGATTTTCGGGAGAATTATTCAGTACGATCACGTTTAATAATAGTAAAAGGAAGAAGATCTGTCAAGTAATACTCGACTTATGCGTCACTTATGCGACTGTTATCTGTTACTATTTTTTGACAACTATTCTGCAAAAAACTCCCGGGACTTTCGTCCCGGGAGTTTCAGTTAAGTAACAGAGAATTACTTGTTCTTCAGAGCCTCGTCGATAGCCTTGGCAGCGGTCTTACCGGCACCCATGGCCAGAATGACGGTTGCGGCACCGGTAACGGCATCGCCGCCGGCGTAAACAGCCTCGCGGCTGGTCAGACCGTCCTCGTTGACGATGATACCGCCCTTCTTGTTGATCTCCAGACCCTTGGTGGTGGACTTGATCAGGGGGTTGGGGCTGGTACCGAGGGACATGATGACACAATCCATCTCCATGTCGAACTCGCTGCCTTCCTTAACCATGGGACGGCGGCGGCCGGAAGCATCGGGCTCGCCCAGCTCCATCTCCACGCAGCGGATACCGTTAACGGAGCCGTTCATGGGATCACGCTTATCCTCGGGATTGTTGTAGCCCAGGATCTCGGTGGGGTTGGTGAGGGTCTTGAAGATGATGCCCTCTTCCTTGGCGTGCTCGATCTCCTCGCGGCGGGCGGGAAGCTCCTCCTCGCCACGGCGGTAGATGATGTAAACCTCAGCACCCAGACGCTTGGAGCAGCGGGCAGCGTCCATAGCGACGTTACCGCCGCCGACGACTGCGACCTTCTTGCCCTTCAGGGGCATGATGGGAGTAGAGGAATCCTCACGGTATGCCTTCATCAGGTTGATACGGGTGAGGAACTCGTTAGCGGAGTAAACGCCCTTCAGGTTCTCGCCGGGGATGTTCATGAACATGGGCAGACCAGCGCCGGAGCCGATGAACACAGCCTCGAACTTGAACTCTTCCATCAGCTCGTCGATGGTGATGGAACGGCCGATGACCACGTTGGTCTCGATCTTGACGCCCAGCTCCTTCAGACCGTCAACTTCCTTCTGGACGATGGTCTTGGGCAGACGGAACTCGGGGATACCGTAAACCAGAACGCCGCCGCCGAGGTGCAGAGCCTCAAACACGGTGACCTCGTAACCCTTGCGGGCCAGATCGCCGGCGCAGGTCAGACCGGCAGGACCGGAACCGATGACTGCGACCTTGTGACCATTGGACTCGGGCTTTGCAGCCTTCTCGGTGGCGTTGGCATTGTGCCAGTCAGCCACAAAACGCTCCAGACGACCGATAGCAACGGGCTCGCCCTTCACGCCGCGAACGCACTTGCTCTCGCACTGGCTCTCCTGGGGGCAGACACGGCCGCAGACTGCGGGCAGAGCGCTGTCAGCGGAGATGATCTGATAAGCAGCCCCGAAACCGCCCTCGGCGACCTTGGCAATGAACTCGGGAATGTGGATCTTAACGGGGCAGCCGCCGATGCAGGGCTTGTTCTTGCAGTTCAGGCAGCGCTGTGCCTCGTCGATAGCCTGCTCCCTGGTGTAGCCCAGAGCGACCTCGTTAAAGTTGCCCGCGCGGACAACAGGGTCCTGATGGGGCATGGGATTCTTGGTGAGAGACATGTTGGGCATCTTACTTTACCTCCTGCTTGAACAGATTGCAAGTTTCCTCGTGTGCATGACGCTCGAACTCGCGGTACATAGCGCCGCGGCTCATAGCCTCGTCGAAATCGACCAGATGACCGTCGAACTCAGGACCATCAACGCAGGCGAACTTGGTCCCGCCGCCGACAGTCAGACGGCAGCCGCCGCACATGCCGGTACCATCGATCATGATGGGGTTCATGCTGACGACGGTGGGGATATCATACTCCTTGGTCAGCTGGCAGACAAACTTCATCATGATGACGGGGCCGATGGCGATGACGCGGTCGTACTTGACGCCGGCATCGATCTGCTCCTTCAGCAGCTCGGTGACCAGAGCCTTCTTGCCGTAGGAACCATCGTCAGTACCGATGATGAGGTTGGTGGAAGCGGCCTTGAACTCCTCCTCAAGGATGACGAGATCCTTGTTGCGGAAGCCGACGATCAGATCAACATGGCAGCCGATGTCATGCAGCTTCTTGGCAACGGGATAAGCGATAGCTGTACCCACGCCGCCGCCGATAACGGCGACACGCTTGAGTCCCTCAGTCTCGGTGGCGCGGCCCAGAGGACCGACGAAGTCGGCGATGTACTCGCCCTCTTCCTTGTGGTTGAGCTTCTCGGTGGTGGCACCAACGATCTGGTAGATGATGGTGACGGTACCTGCCTCGCGGTCATAGGCCGCGATGGTCAGGGGCACACGCTCACCGTTCTCATCCACGCGCAGAATGATGAACTGACCGGGCTCAGCCTTTCTTGCCACCATGGGGGCTTCGATCTCCATCAGGGTGACAGTGGGATTTAAAACTCTTTTCTTTACGATCCGATACATAGTGTTTCCTCTTTCCACTTAGATTCGGTTTCTTATCTACACAGACGTAGATATACATTTATTATATTAACATAGTAATCCTGTTTCGTCAATTTGTTTTCACCCAGTTTTGTACAATTTTTGCATAAAAAATACCCCCAGCGACAAGAAATTTATAAAAATCCGTTCGCTGGGGATATTTATTCGATTTTTTTACAGGCAGCTTATCACGATGCAAAAGTACTGCAGCACACTGCCCGCCAGAACAAACAGATGCCAGACAAAGTGCATATAGCTGCGCTTGGAGCGGTAAAACAGGATACCGACGGTATACGCCACACCGCCGCCTACCAGCAGCGCGGTTCCGGCAGGAGAGAGCGCCGCAAGGACTGTACGCATCGCAACGACTACCAGCCACCCCATCAGAGCATACAGCACCAGAGAAAATTTATCAAAGCGCTTGAGATCAATGGTGGTCAGCGTGATCCCAAGAACAGCCAGGGATGCGTTGGTCAAAAACAACAGCCAGCCCATTCTTCCGCCGATGACCAAAAGTGACATAGGAATATACGTTCCAAGGATCAGAAGATAGATGGAGCAGTGGTCCATCACCCGCAGCGCCGCCTTTGCCCGCTCATTTTTTACGCCATGGTACACTGCCGACGCGGTATACAGCAGCACAAGACTGATTCCATACGCGGCAAGACTAGCCGCTGTTTTTCCCGAGCCGCTCATTAGTCCCCGCGCAGTCAGGAACGCCGCGCCGATCATGGCGAGCAATGCTCCCACACCGTGGGAAATGGAGTTTGCAAATTCCTCTCCCCGAGTCTGCTGCCGTGCGTGTTCGTTTGTCATAACAAGCTCCTTTCTGCTATCAAAAAACATTACATCTAATATTTGATATTAGTATAAGCTGTCCCGAGAAGTATGTCAACCGAAATTTGCTCATTTTTACTGTTTTTTTATATTGCATTATCTGGCACATTGTCTTATACTGATAGAAAAGGAGGAGTAATATTCACATGGCATTTGATAATGAACTCACCAGACAGCGCATGACGGAATGGTTTTCCGGCATGGAACGGTTCGACCTACCGGAATGGGATGCGCTGCCGCAGCTTGAATTATACATGGATCAGGTCATCATCCTGCTCAAGCAGTATTTGTCTTCACTGTACTGCGGAGAGGAGGATAAGGCGATCACAGCCAGCATCATCAACAATTATGTCCGCATGAAGGTGATGCCGCCGCCGGTGAAGAAAAAATATTCCCGTGTGCATATCGCCTGTCTGATCGTGATCTGCGCGCTCAAGCAGAGTCTCAGCATCTCCTGCATTCAGCGCATTCTTCCCGCCGACCACAGTGAGGAGGAAATTCGCAAACTCTACAATGACTTTGTCTTGCAGTTCCGCATGGTTCGGGAGACGTTTGTATGTCAGGCACAGAAAGGCGGACATCCTCTCTTATCCGATGGTTCGGCAAGTCTCCTTACCTCCTGTGCTATTATCTCCAATCTTTCCACTGGTCTTACCGAATTTCTGCTTTGCGAAGAACCGGCGGAACAGAACGAAAAAAAGAAAAAAACTTCCGCAGAATAAGCCATTCTGCGGAAGTTTTTCGTTTACATGGAATTACAGCTTCAGATCGCCCTCTTTGATCCAGCCGATCCGGCGGAAGAACAGACCGAACAGCCAGCACAGGACAGCGGGCAGAATAAAGCAGATCAGGATCAATCCCAGCCATTCCATTGCGCCGGGGGTGATCACCGCCGCACCGTTGGCGATGGCCTTTTCACTGGGAGCGATCCATCCGGTGATAACGCCGATCTGTCCTACCAAGCCACAGGTACCCATACCGGAGGAAACAGGCTCACCATTCATCTCCAATCTGAAAAGGCAGGTCGCCAGAGGACCGGTAATTGCACTGGTGAGGATAGCGGGCAGCCAGATGCGGGGATTTCGGACGATGTTGGGCATCTGGAGCATAGAGGTTCCGATTCCCTGGCTGACCAGACCGCCCCAACGGTTTTCCCGGAAGCTCAAAACAGCAAAACCCACCATATTCGCGCAACAGCCGGCAACCGCCGCGCCGCCCGCAAGACCGGTAAGTCCCAGCACATGGCAGATCGCCGCCGAGGAGATGGGCAGCGTCAGCGCGATACCCACCAGAACAGACACCGCAATGCCCATCCAGAAGGGCTGCAGCTTGGTGGCTTCATCAATGAGAACACCAAACGCACTGGCGGCGGCGCCGATGGGAGGCGCAATCAGCTTTGCCAGCGCAACGCCTACGAGAATCGTCACGCCGGGCGTCACGAGAATATCCACCTTGGTTTCCTTAGATACCATCTTACCGAACTCAGCGGCGATAATGGCGATGATCAGAACAGACAGGGGTCCGCCAGCCCCGCCCTCGGCATTTGCCGCCCAACCAACGGCAGCCAGAGAGTAGATTACCATGGGATCAGCCTTCAGTGCAAATCCGATGGCCACCGCCATAGCGGGACCGCTCATAGCGGAGGCGTATGTACCAATATCCACAAGGAACTGTGCGCCGATCTGCTGACCAAGAGTCTTGATGATCGTACCGATCAGCAGAGAGCAGAAGAGACCCTGCGCCATAGCGCCCAGCGCGTCGATACCGTAACGTTTCGCGGATATCTCAATGTTTTTCCGCTTGAAAAACGCTTTTAGTTTACTCATTTTTGTTTGAACCTCTCAAAAAAACAATAGTGCCGACAGGTGTCTTGTCATCTGTCGGCACTATTGTACACTTTTGCGTCATTTTGTCAAGCAAAAGTTTTACATTATTCAGAGATCAGAAAGCCTGCCTCTGCCAAAGCCGCGCGCACGCGGTCAAAGGCCTCCTCGTCCGGGCATACAAGGGTGTGAAGATGTACCCCGCCGGTCAGGGCGGACAGCGGCTGAGACTGGGCGGATTTTGAAAGAAATTGCCCCACATCATAGCGGCTTTTGAGCTGCAGGGAGCCAACCAGCTCACCGTAGACCGGATGCTCCACGACTACATCCACCACAGTACAACCGTTGTCCACGATAGCATAAAGCTCTTTTCCTGTGTCAATGGAACTGTGGCGGCAGGCGATGCGGCGCCTCACGCCGCTTTCCTCCCGTCCTATAACATAACCCCGAGGTGTGGCGTTGATCTCATGTCCCGAGGCGCGCAGCAGTGCGATATCCGTTACTACTACCTGCCGGCTCACCCCGTATGTGTCCGCAAGGACACTGGCATTGCAGGGATTTACACTGGTTCTCAATGTCTCCAATATTGCTTTTCTGCGTTCTTCAGTGGTCATAAACGCCTCCTTTTCCGCGCGTACAGCGCATTTTTTAATTTGCAAGATGGATCGTCCATTCCTCAAGAGAGTAAAAGGTGCTTCCCGGAGCGCAGGACATATTTTCAACAACATTTGCGTGGGTCAGCACAGTATAGTTCTGGAAGCAGATCGGCGCGAAAGGCACCGTCTGCCGAAAATAAACATACAGCCGGTGTGCCGCGTTTTCCCGGTCGTCTGACTCAAGAAAATCCCGCAGCAGGGTGTCCATCAGGGGATCTGTGAAGCCTCCGTAGTTAAGGGAACCGCCGGTTCCCATCAGATCTGTCGCATCCCAGTCAGCACACAGGCGAACCTGACCATAATACAGGTCAAAATCACCCTGCTCCAGCGCGATCAGATACTCCGTCCACGGCAGGACACGCACGGTGATCTCCCAGTCAAGGAGCGACAGCGTTTCTGCAATATAGCCGGCATTATCAAGTCGGAAGGATGCTTCCTCATTGACCAGCAAAGTGAGTTCCCGCACCTCTCCGGTATTATATCCCGCCCCGGCGATGGCGCTGAGCGTCTTCTCGTAGTTATAGGAACCGTCGAGCTCCCCGGGATACAGCTTACTGAGCGGAGAGATCGGGTAGTATGCTGCCATTGCGTGGTCGGAGAGGAAGGCATCCACCAGCATATCCCTCTGGATACCCGCGCTGAATGCCGCGCGGGCAGCGCTGTCGGCAAAAACGCCGTTCATGGTATTAAACCCGATAAAATGAAGCAATGTGGTGGGCTTTTCCATCTCATCCGTGCTTCCGCTTACCGCGCTGTGCTCATCGGTGGGATCCAAGGTCAGCAGCTCTACCCGGTCAGAGGAGAACAGATGGATCGCAGTATCCTCGTCCTTGGCGTGGGTCAGAGGGATCGTGTCCACCGGAAGCGGCTTTTGCTGCCACCAGGAGGGATTTGCAAGCAGCCGGGTCCCGTCCTGATCCGATGAAAGCAGATAGGGTCCCGTTCCCGTAGGGACGAGCGCCTGTTCGGTTCCCTTTTTTACGATTGGAATATCCAGCAGTGAGAGAAACGCTGTGTTCTTTTCAGCAAGAGTGACTGTTACCGTCATATTCCGATCGGAGTAGCTGATGTCAGCGACCTTGCGCAGACGGTAGGCATACCGCTGTGTTTCCTGTGCCCGCCGCAGTGCCGCTGAAACATCAGCGGCAGTCAGCTCCGTACCATCACTGAACAGGACTCCCTGCCGGATGTGCAGCGTGCAGCTAAGACCGGTTTCGTCCCACTCCGCGCTCTCGCACAGAATCCCCTCTGGCTCAAACTGCTCATTCAAGCGAAACAGCGGCTCATAGAGCAGAGATGCCACATCCTGCTGGATCCCCTCGCCACAGGTAAGCGGGTCCAGCGTGTGATCCTTGTGGTACGCCAGAGAAAACTCGGCGGGATAGCTGCTGACCACAGGCTCCGGAAGCTCCTCCTGCTGCTGATACTCCTCCCAACCGGGATCGACCACCTCGTCGAGATCCTCAGCGCCGCAGCCGGTGAGCAGAAGACACAGCAGCAGCGCCAGCAGTTTTTTCATTCCGCACCAACTCCCTTCAGCCCGATCAGCGCCGCCTGTACGCCGCGCTGATCGCCCATTTTTCGGTGGCTCCAGTAAAGCTCGCTGTGACACGCGGTACAGGTTGTCAAGGCATCGGCATGCTCCGGATGGATGCCCGATTCCCGAAGCTGCCACAGGTTAATCCCCTGCAGGTCTACCATCCATTTGGTTTCCCGCTTGTATAAAAATGCCTTTGCACTCTCGCCGAAGGCGTTTATCATTGCATTCGGAACATCGTCATCCGTTTCAAAGCAGCAGGGGCCGATCCCGGCACCCACGGCAACGCGGATATTTTCCGGCTTTGCGCCATACAGCCGCCCCATCTCCCGCACGGTTTTGGCAGGCAGCCCCAGTGCCGTACCGCGCCAGCCCGCATGTGCAGCGCCAATGCAGCCGCTCACACTGTCGTGAAACAGGAAAATGCCGCAATCTGCAGAAAAGACAACAAGACTCAGTCCCATCTCGTTCGTCACAAGGGAATCGGCGGTATAATCCCGCTGCGTAAACACACCCTTTCCCGCGTCCGCGCGGGTGACGGGGCGCACGGTGTCCTCATGCACCTGCCCTGCTGTTACAACACCATTTACGTCAGCGCCAACTGCCGCGCAAAAGCGGCGGTAATTCTCACGGATATTTTCGATATCATCCATTTCCGCGCCGCCCATACGAAGGTTGAGATAGGAAAAATGTCCCCCGCTCACGCCGCCAACCCGGGTGGAAAAGCCATGCACGATGGTCTCATGCTCCAGTACGGATGACGTATGAAACAGCACGCCGCTGTTGATATTCGCGCAAAACGCCATCGGTTCCTCCTCACTTGGCATCCAGCCACGTTTTTCCGCTGTGCGCTTCGGCAGTCAGCGGAACGGACAGGGCAAACGCCTGCTCCATTTCTTCGGTCAGCAGCGCCTTCACCTGTTCCACCTCGTGTTCGGGGCATTCCACGATCAATTCATCGTGGACCTGCATGATAAGCTTCGCCTGAAGCCCCTCCCGTTTCAGCCTGTCGAAGACTCGCACCATGGCAAGCTTGATAATATCCGCCGCCGTACCCTGCACAGGCATATTCAGCGCGACACGTTCGCCAAAGGCGCGCATATTGTGGTTGCTTGCCTTGATCTCGGGGAGGTCGCGGCGGCGGTGCATCAGGGTTTCCACATAACCGTCGGCGTGCGCCTTTGCGACCACATCCTCCATATACTGCTTCACGCCCTGAAAACGGGCAAAGTAAGCGTCCATATACGACTTGGCTTCCGCTACGGTAACACCCAAATCCTGACTGAGAGAAAATGCGGAAATACCGTAGACGATGCCGAAGTTGACCGCCTTTGCCGCGCGGCGCATGGCATGGGTAACGTTTTCCAGTGCCACGCCGAAAACATGGGACGCTGTGACCGCGTGGAAATCCTCGCCGGAGAGAAACGCCTCCCGCATAGCCTCGTCACCGCTGATGTGGGCAAGCAGGCGCAGCTCGATCTGGCTGTAGTCAGCATCCACCAGCACCTTGCCCTCGTCGGCTGCAAACATGCGGCGCACCTCGCTGCCAAGCTCCGTGCGGGTGGGAATATTTTGCAGATTGGGCTCAGTGGAGCTGAGCCGTCCCGTGGCGGTGACAGTCATCTGGAAGCTGGTGCGCACACGCCCATCCGGTTCGATGACCTTCAGAAGTCCGTCCACATAGGTGCTCTTGAGCTTGGTATACTGGCGGTATTCCAGCACCTCGTCAACAATGGGGTGCTGACCGCGCAGCTTATCCAGAACCTCCGCGTTGGTGGAGTAGCCGGTCTTGGTCTTCTTGTAGGCGGGCAGTCCCAGCTTTTCAAACAGCACCTCACCAAGCTGCCTGGGGGAATTGATGTTGAACGGTCCGCAGTAGGAGCTGATCTTCTCCTCCAGAGCGGCAATGGCGGCGGTCAGCGTCTGTCCAAAGGATTGCAGCATCCGGGCATCTACCCGAAATCCCGCCAGTTCCATCTCCGCCAGCACGCGGCACAGGGGAAGCTCCACTTGATAGTACAGCTCCTCGACCTCGCGTTCCCGCAGTGCGGCAGACATTTTTTCATGCAGCGCACCGATCAGCGATGTATGGCTCATCCACGAACCCAGCGCCTGCGCGGGAAGATCCATGCCGCCGAAAACATCCTCACCGAGATAGTCCGATGCCTTGGGGAAGGATGCATGAAGCCATGCCGCTCCCAAATGCTCCAGATCATAGTGTCCCGCCGTGGCATCCAGCAGATAGCCTGCCAACGCTGTGTCGAATACGATACCTTCCGCATTCAGCCCCTCGGCGGTCAGTGCCCGGATCAGATCCTTTGCTTCATGGGTGATTTTTTTGATATCCGGCGCGAAAAGCTCATTCAAAAACTCATTATACCCCGCAAATCGTCCCGGGAGAAAAACAGCGGCACTGCCGTCTTGTTCCACACATACGCCGCCCAGATTGGGAAGCACCAGACAGGCGACGGACTCACATTTGCGCCATGTATCCAGCAGCTCTGCTGCCCGCTCACGGCTCTCCACGATCTCACTGACGCAGGAGCCTACAACTTCCTCAGCGTTTTCCACGGTAACATTCTCCGCCGCAGCGGTCAGTCCCATCCTTTCGATCAGACGGGAAAACTCCAGCCGCAGGAAGATATCATAAAGCTCCGGCTTGAATCCACGGCGCAGATTTGCCTTGACCTCAAATTCCAGCGGCGCGTCCGTCACAATGGTGGCAAGGCGGTGGCTCATGCGTGCCGACTCCTCGCCCTCCTGAAGCTTTTTCAGCATGGCAGGCTTGGCGTTCACCTCCGGCATAGCGGCGTAAATAGCATCAATGGTGTGATACTCCCCGATCAGCGCCATGGCGGTCTTTTCGCCCACACCGGGGACGCCGGGAATGTTGTCCGACGTATCGCCCATGAGCGCCTTGAGATCGATCATATGGATCGGGTCAAATCCGTAAGCTTCGCGGAAAGCATCGGGGGTCATGTCCTTTGTGGTGGTCTGCCCCATGCGGGTCGAGACCAGCTTGACCCGGGTATGCTCGGTGATGAGCTGCAGGCTGTCCTTATCTCCCGTCACCACCACGCACTCCCAGCCTTCGTTCTCGCACTTGCGGGAGATGGTTCCGATCAGATCATCCGCCTCAAAGCCCGCCAGCTCATAGCGGGGGATGTCCATAGCGTCCAGAACTTCCTTCAAGATCGGCATCTGCGCCGCCAGCTCCTCGGGCATTCCCTTGCGCTGGGCTTTGTATCCCTCATAGGAGAGGTGGCGGAAAGTGGGTTCACGGCGGTCAAAGGTCACACACAGCGCCTCCGGCTTTTCCTCATCCAGAAGCCGCTGCAGCGTTACCACAAAGCCATAGACTGCGTTGGTTGGAGTGCCGTCCCGGGTCGTCAGCGGCCGGATCCCGTAAAAAGCGCGGTTGATAATACTGTTGCCGTCGATCACCATCAGTTTCACGCTGTATTCCTCCTTACAAAGCGCAATAACATATCAATGTAAAGTATACCGCATTTTCCGTCAAATTACAATCAAACTTTTCCACATCGTTCTGTTAAAAAACAAAAAACTGTCCCTATCCCTCAAAACACATTGAAACAGCAGAAAAGATGCGGTATAATGTTAGGGAAATTATCGTGATCTGAGGAGGGAACAGCCATGCTGATCCTTGCATTCGAATCATCCTGCGACGAAACCGCCGTGGCGGTCGTGCGCGACGGACGGGAAGTTCTGAGCGATGCCATTTTGTCGCAGGCGGATATGCACGCTATTTACGGCGGCGTTGTTCCCGAGCTTGCTTCCCGCAAGCATATTGAATCTATCGCAGGTTTGACGGACCGCGCGCTGGCTGAGGCGGGTGTCGGCAAGTCGGATATTGACGCGGTGGCAGTCACCTATGGTCCGGGACTGATCGGCGCGCTGCTGGTGGCGGTGAACTTCGCCAAATCCGTTGCCTACGCGCTGAATAAGCCACTGATCCCCGTTCACCATCTACGGGGACATATTGCCGCAAACTACATTGCGTTTCCGGAGCTGGAGCCTCCGTTTCTTGCCCTGTGCATCTCCGGCGGCAACTCCATGCTGGTGGATGTGCGGGGATATACGGATATGTCCATCGTGGGTGCGACACGGGATGATGCCGCAGGCGAGTGCTTTGACAAGATAGCCCGCGTCCTGGGGCTTCCCTACCCCGGCGGCCGCCCGATGCAGGAGCTTGCCGAGGGTGGCGACGACACAAAATATCCCCTGCCCCGCGCAAAGCTTACAGGAAATGATCTGGATATGTCCTTCTCCGGTTTAAAAACCGCCGCTGTCAATCTGATCCACAATGCTGAGCAAAAGGGCACGCCGCTGGACCGCCCCAGCCTTGCCGCGTCCGTTGCCGCCGCTATCAGCGATGAGCTGGTACCCCGCGCCATCGAAGCCGCCCGCCGCTGCGGACATAAAACCATGATCGCCGCCGGCGGTGTCGCCGCCAACAAGCGGATCCGTGCGGATCTGGAGCGTGCGTGCAGCGAGAACGGCATTCGGCTGTATCTGCCGCCGCTGAAGCTTTGCGGTGACAACGGTGCCATGATCGGCGCGCAGGCATACTACGAATATCTCGCCGGAACAACGGCGGACATGAGTCTGAATGCCTACGCCAATCTGGAGATCTAAAACTGAAAAATACAAAAATTATATTTAAGAATTTAAGAAAGAGAGGCATTTCCTATGGTTGATCTGAAAGCAAAGCCCTATTATCTCTCCGAGGAGGACATTGCCTGGGTGGAAAGCACCATTGCATCCATGTCCGACGAAGAGAAAGTTGGTCAGCTTTTCTGGCAGCTTTGCCTGTCTGACGATGACCGCTATCTGCAGCATCTGCTGGGTACTTACCATCTGGGCGGATGCCGCTACAACGGTATGCC
>JAZOBV010000103.1:0-20143 GCA_045596145.1 Candidatus Pelethomonas sp. | reverse complement strand
TGAAGCGCAGGTAGTTACGGGCAACGATGCCGTGAACATCGCAGCCGCAGATGCCGCGGGGTGCCTTGGGGGTAATGCGGCAGGGGCCCATGGAACAGATGCGGCAGCAGACACCGTCCTCACCAAACTTACAATGGGGAGTCTGGTTCTTAACGCGCTGCTGCCAGGAATCCGCGCCAACCTGACGGCCGGTTTCCAGCAGTCTTTCGGTAGCGGCTTCCATTTGCTCGACAGTGATCAGTTTCATAGTCGGAATGTGGAAAACACTTGATGTTTTTGTGTTTTCGCTGCTCCTTTCTCTCGGGATGTTATTCTTCCGGGTGACATAGTGGTGGTATTGTATCCTACAATACATCGTTCACATTTTAACAAAACCCCCACAAAAAAGCAAGTATAAAAATCCCCCCAGGGTGGTTTTCTATACATTTTCAATCTTTTCGTCAGATTTACCATCAAATATCAATTTTTTTGCACTATATCCACAAACCCGACTGGAATTGGCAGGATTTACAGCTTGCCCCATTCCCTGCCTACCCGTTATACTATCCCCCATGGGGCACCGCCTCAAATCCACCACACAGGAGTAAACGATATGAAATGCAAACGCCTACTGTCGGCGCTGTGCGCCCTCGCGCTCACCGCAGGACATACTGCATATGCCCATTCGGTCAACGTCCATGTTGACGGTGAGCCTTTGGAGATCACATCTCATGTACGCAGTGGCATCACCTATACGCCGCTGGTCCCCCTTCTGGACGCTCTGGGCGGCTGGGAGACCTCATGGGATGCCGCCTCGCGCTCCGCGCTTGCTCACACCGACCTGTTTCTTCTTCAGGTTCCGGTAGGCAAGGACTTTGTCTATGCGGACGGATTTCTTTTCGGACTCAACGGCGACTGTCACATCGAGGACGGACGCACCTACGTCCCTCTGCGCGCCATCGCCAATCTTTTTGGTGCGGACGTGCATTTCACCGACTGGGACTCCCCCATCACAGTCACTACCGGGCAGTCTCTCCCCTATACCGACGAGGACCTCTACTGGCTCAGCCGCGTCATCAGCGCCGAAAGTCAGGGTGAGAGCCTGTACGGACAGGTCGCCGTGGGAAATGTGGTTCTGAACCGCGTCGCGTCGCCGGAATTTCCCAACACGATCAAAGCAGTAGTTTTTGACACTAAAAATGCCGTTCAGTTTGAACCCACCGCCAATGGAACGATCTATAACGAGCCAACCGCCAAGAGCGTTCTCGCCGCCCACCTTGTCCTCAGCGGCACGGATGCCGTCGGCGATTGCATGTACTTCTTCAATCCCTCTCTTTCCGAGGGAAAATGGATCCGCGAGAACCGTACTTATTTTACCACCATCGGGTGTCATCGGTTTTATCGTTAGCAAATTGATTACTCAACACCCATTTATTACTCTGCATGTAAAAAGCGAAGTACCTGCGTGGCACTTCGCTTTTTATCATATCTTATCGCTTTTCCAGCGTAATATCGCCGCTGGTGCTGCTAATGGTATAGGTTCTGTCGCCGCCGTCCAGATAGACCGCGCTGCCGGACTTTCTTCCGAGCGTGCCCACCAGTTCGAAATCTGTATCCAGATCACCGCTGACGGTATGGAGATTCACTGTGAAGCCCTGACCGGCGGGGATGCGGGCGCAGCAGTCGCCGGAGGTGCTTTTGACATACAGCTCCCGGGGCAGCATATCGTCCTCCACGGTCACATCACCGCTCATGCTGGTGCAGGTAACGAGATCCGCCGTTCCGGTCAGATCCACATCGCCGCTCATGCTGCCTGCCTTGACTTCCACAAAGCTGCCGCCCAGCGTAATATCGCCGCTCTTGCTGTCGGCGCACACATTGCCTGCCATTTCATCGCCGCTGATATCGCCGCTCATGCTCTGGAAGATCATCTTGGGGCAGCAGGCGTTGTCGGCAGTGATATCGCCGCTGACAGTCTGGATACTCAGCTCATTTGCCTCCAGCGCGTCATTGATCTGAACATCACCATTGACGGTGTTGATTTTAATGAACTCCCAGACCTTTTCAGGCAGGGTCAGCTCCACATCGGTGCTGGCAAGACCTCTGCCGAACACCACGGTGGAGGATGCGGTCTTGCCCTGACGAATGTACAGCACTCCGTCATCGTCCAGACGGATCTCAAGCTCCTCCGCATCGCCGTCGATCTCGACCTCATTCTGCGCAAAGACGTTAATATTCACATCACCGTTGTGAAGCTGAATATCCAGCGCCTTCACATCATCCGCAGCGATTTTGGTAATCTCCACAGGACTTCCCTTGCGGTTGGACTCCCAGAAAAATCCACCCTTTCCGCTGTCAAAACCACAGTTGATCTTGATTCCGTCGGGGTATTTCTCGCTGAACTTTTTGGAAAGATCACGGGTGATGATCTTCGCCTGATCCACAGCGTCCTTGGTCTGGGTGATGGTTTCGCGCACCACATCCTCCATGCCTCTGAGGAAATCATTGAAGTGGTCCCTGCCGTGGTTTTCCGTGTGCGTGGCTGTTTCACCGCTTTCCATATCACGGAGATATTCCAGCAGCTCGCTGACGTCGCCCAGATCCTCCATGGCGCGCTGGTAAGCCTCCTCCTCACCCATGCCGTCGGCAGTGAGGTCAGCGTAGCGCTGGTACAGGTTCTCGCTCAGCTCCTCGATGAGGTCAGTCTTGGCATTGCTGTCCTTGGCGGCGCTCAAACGCTCGGCAACAGCGATAATGATTCTTGTCTTGATACGATCCATTTTTATTCCTCCTCCGCAGCGATCAGGCTGTCGATCAGTTCCCGGGTCTCGTTCCATTCCCGGCAGTTTTCTTCCCATTTCTGTCTGCCAAGCTCGGTGATGGCATAGTAGCGGCGGCGCGCGCCGGGTCCGTCCTCTCCCCAGTAGGAGGAGATCAGACCGCTCTGCTCCAGCCGCTTGAACGCGGTGTAGAGCGTCGCCTCCTTGAAGCCGTACTGACCATTGGTACGCTGCTGTACGGTTTTGTTGATCTCATAACCGTAATTGTCACCCCGCACAAGCTGCGTCAGGATGATCGTGTCTGTGTGTCCCCGCAGGATATCTGCTGAAATCGACAAATCAAGCACTTCCTTTCTTTACTATACAGTTGATCGGACTGCCGCGCCCCACGCGCCGTCCGGTGTTCTCCTGTGTTATGGTGTTATCATAGCACGATATACCTCACCTGTCAAGGTATATCTTTCAAAAAAGTATTAACTTTTTGCGAAGTATATTGCATTACAAAATAACACACCGTTGAATGTACCCCTTGCACAACAAAAAAACTGTTGCAAGCAAAGCCTGCAACAGTCTTTTTTTATTCATCCAGCTTGAGAACCGCCATAAATGCTTCGCTCGGAAGTTGAACGGTTCCGAGGTTGCGCATCTTCTTCTTGCCTTCCTTCTGCTTTTCCAGCAGTTTCTTCTTTCGGGTGATATCGCCGCCATAGCACTTGGCGAGAACGTCCTTTCGCATTGCCTTAACGGTTTCGCGGGCGATGACTCTGCCGCCGATCGCTGCCTGAATAGGCACCTCGAAGAGCTGTCTGGGAATGTTCTCCTTCAGCTTCTCGCACAGGCGGCGGGCACGGGGATACGCCTTGTCGCGGTGAGCAATAAAGCTCAGTGCGTCCACCTGATCGCCGTTCAGCAGCAGGTCCACCTTCACCAGATCGCTGGCACGGTACTCGCTCAGCTCATAGTCCAGAGAGGCGTAGCCCTTGGTGTGTGCCTTGAGCGTATCAAAGAAATCGTAGATGATCTCATTGAGGGGCATCTGGTAGTGCATCTCGACCAGACGGGTGTCCAGATACTGCATATCCTTGAACTCACCGCGGCGGTCCTGGCACAAGGGCATGATATTGCCCACATACTCGTTGGGGGTAATGATGGTCACCTTTACGAAGGGCTCCTCTGCCTCAGAGATGGCAGCGGGATCGGGATAATTGTGGGGGTTATCCACGTTGACCACCGTTCCGTCGGTCTTCGTGACCTTGTAAATAACAGAGGGCAGGGTGGTGATGAGATCGAGGTCAAATTCGCGCTCCAGACGCTCCTGAATGACTTCGCTGTGAAGCATACCAAGGAAACCGACGCGGAAGCCGAAGCCCAGAGCGACGGAGCTTTCCGGCTCAAAGGTAAGGGAAGCATCGTTGAGCTGCAGCTTCTCCAGCGCCTCGCGCAGGTCGGGATACTTGCTGCCGTCCTCGGTGTACACACCGCAGTAGACCATGGACTGTGCCTTACGGTAGCCGGGCAGCGCTTCGGCGGCGGGCTCCTCTACGCCGGTGATGGTGTCGCCCACTTCGGTATCGCGGACATTCTTGATGGATGCGGTGAGATAGCCGACCTGTCCGGCGGAGAGAGTATCGCACATCTCGTAGCCCAGAGGACGCAGCAGACCGCATTCCAGAACCTGATACTGGGCGCCGCTTGCCATCATGCGGATATTCATACCCTTCTTCACGGTGCCCTCCATAATGCGGAAGTACACGATAACGCCCTTGTAGGCATCGTAATAGCTGTCGAAGATCAGCGCCTTGAGGGGAGCGTTGGGATCGCCGGTGGGAGCGGGGATATTTTTTACCACATCCTCCAGCACGGCGGGGATATTGATGCCCACCTTGGCGGAGATCTCGGGGGCTTCCAGAGCGGGAAGCGCCAGAATATCCTCGATCTCGTGCTTCACGCGCTGGGGATCGGCGGCGGGGAGGTCGATCTTGTTGACAACGGGGCGGATCTCCAGATCATTATCCATAGCGAGGTAGGTGTTGGCAAGGGTCTGCGCCTCAATGCCCTGACTGGCATCCACCACCAGCACTGCGCCCTCACAGGCCGCCAGAGAGCGGCTGACCTCGTAGTTGAAGTCCACATGACCGGGGGTGTCAATGAGGTTGAGCGTGTAGGTCTCGCCGTCCTCCGCCTTATAATCAAAGGTTACAGCGCGGGCCTTAATGGTAATGCCGCGCTCCTTCTCCAGGTCCATATTGTCCAGCAGCTGACTCTCCATCTCGCGCTCGGAAACCGCGCCGCAGGTCTCCAGCAGGCGGTCAGCCAGCGTGGACTTGCCGTGGTCAATGTGGGCGATGATACTGAAATTTCTGATATTTTCCTGCTTCATATATCCATTCCTTTTCGTTTCGGAAATTATTTCTGGATCTCTCTGACCTGCTCGTCCGCGGCATGAAGCACCTGCGCAACAGACTGGCTCAATCCGGGATACTCCTCGGCGAGGGTCTGGGCATCCACAGCAGGGAACTTGTCAGCAAGCTCCTTGCTCTGCATGGCGCGGGCATAACGGATGCGGCTGATGGTCATGCCCGCAGAGAGGGCATCCATGTCAAAGGTCTGACTGTCGGTGGAAAAATAGCTGTCATTTCCACCCGCCTGGCGGTAAAACAGGCGGTAAAGCTGATACAGCGCGGCGGACAGATAGGCGCTTGCGTGGGTGACGGCATCGCGGCTGCCCAGCTTGCCGAGCTGATCGAACAGAACACTGGTAGCGTTGATAATAAGCTTTTTCTGCAGCTTTGCCATAATGCTGCCCCGAAGGCTCTCTTTCCCCTCGGCGGCATCCACCAGCTCGTCCGCCGAGATCACCGCGCCGTCCCGGGTCAAAGTGCGGCCCAGCAGATAGTCTGCGGAAACATTATAATAATCACAGGCCTTGACAACAAACTCCAGTCCCGGCTCACGGGCACCGTTTTCGTAGTGGCTCAGCAGTGCCTGACTGATGCCCAGTTCGCCTGCCGCCTTGCGCTGACTGATGCCCTTTTCCTGACGCAGCAGCGCCAAAACACGGGAAAAATTATCGTTCATAGACATTCTACCTCTTTCTCTACCTCAAAAACGCGGCCTGTAATAACAGGAAGTATAGTATATCAAACAGTATACTGCTTGTAAAGATTATTTTTTCGTTTTTTCGTTCCTTCTTTGAAAATATTTCCGCACAGTTCTTTACTTGTTCATAATTGCGCACTACAATGATGCCTGTAACAATACCGGAAACGAGGTCTTTCATCGTGCGTAATTTCTTCTATAAACTGCAAAATGCTCTTTACCGCTTCATGTACGGCAGAAACGGCTCCGATCAGCTCAATATTGCCCTGCTGGTGATCTATCTTGCGATCTGGCTTTTGGGCAGTCTCCTCGCGGGGATTCTGAAAAGCAGCCTGCTTGCAAGCATTGTAAACATTCTGATGTCCGTGCTGGCGGTCGTTATCTTCTGGCGCATGTTCTCCAAAAATCTCGTCAAACGCCGGGCGGAGAACGCGAAATTTCTTGCATGGTGGTATCCGGTCAAAAACCGTCTCACTGGAGTCAAGGCACGCCATGCGGATAAGGAGCACAAGTACTTCACCTGCCGCTCCTGCAAAACTATCTGCCGCGTTCCGGTGGGAAAGGGAAAGATCGTTATCACCTGCCCCAAGTGCGGCGCTCAGATCAATGCCAAAAGCTAAAGCAATGGGGATCGAATCCGTGTCGGTTCGGTCCCCATTGTCTTAACGATTCATCCGTTCCACCATGGTTTTCCGGTTGCTCTCCTCACTGAGATACCGCCATGTTGCTTCTGGAACCAGCTCTCTTGTGTCCTGCCAGCGTCCCTCTGCAACCATTTGCCGAACCGCTGTGGCGCTGACGGCGGTTCCATCCTTTTCAAAGCGGGGCAGCTCTGCAAGCTTGATCCCCTGCATGGGGAGCAGCTCTCTCATGGCAGCATTGTAGGCGTTCGTTGTCGGGCAGAACGGCTCGCTGCCCACAAAACGCTTTGTGATTCCCAGTTCCTTTGCCGCACGGCAGAATACGGCGATGTCCAGCCCTGTCCACACCGCGCCGCTGCGGCTCTTATCCTTCAGAAAATAGTCCGGGAAGGTGGCGGAAGAAATGAGATACCGGTCCGTTCCCACAATGCGGACATTGGCGAGGTCTGCGGTAGCTTCCTCAACGATCCGGCGGCGGTCTGCGGCGGGTACCGCGCTTTTGTCCTCGCTCACCACGAACAGATACAGCGTGTCGCACTGCGCCGCCGCCTGTTCAATGAGGTAGCGGTGTCCCTGCGTCATGGGATTGCAGTTCATCACCGCCGCGCCGATCACCTCACCGGCATCCTCACATTTCACACTGCTGATCCAGGACGCAAAGCCATCCCGTCGGTTTTCCATCAGCAGCACGCTGTCCGTTCGGGCGATCTCATAGAAGCCGATCCCGCCAAACTGCAGGGCATTCTCCGGCTTGGTGTATAAAAACAAATGCCGATGACCGCGCTCAAGAGCCTCCCGCTTGAGTGTGGTCATTAATGTTGCCGTCACACCCTCTCCCTGCAGGGAAGCATCCACCGCCACACATTTGATCACGTTTCCCTGTAGGGACGCGCAGGCGGCAATGCGGTCACTTGCGTCACGGATGGCAACGGTAAACTCGATCCCGTCATCATAGCGCAGTCCCATACGGGTGAGAAAATCGGTAAGCTCCCTCAGCGCATTCCCGCGAAAGGGACTTCCGGTCTGTTCATAATATCCGTAAAGCATGGCAAGCTCTCCTCTGACCGTTTTCTTTCATTTTATCATATACAAAAAAAGACTTCAATTCCAACAGAACAGATTTCTTTCTATTCCAAACAAAGGCGGAAATTACTGTTTCCTCATTCCATAATTGACTTTTCACTTCTTCGGGGATACAATAAACTGAATATTGTAAAGGAGGAACCTCCATGTTTCGATCCGATACTCCCTGTCCCCATTTTGAACGCAATCAGCTGACAGAGGTGATCTGCCAGCTTCGTTTCCCCACCATTCTTTCGATCAACAACAAAGAACCCGCTGATTTTCAGGACGCGATCCGCTCCATGTTCCCCCGTTACGCCGTACGCAAGGAGCAGCTTCCGCCCAAGCTGGTCGGAGCGGGAACTCCCGGTGCAAAGCTGGAAGCTCCCACCCCTTTCAATAACTATCACTTCATCTCCGCCGATGGAAAATGGAAACTCAATCTTACCAAGGACTTTATTGCCCTTTCCACCGTTGCCTACCCCGGATGGGCAAAATTTGCCGGTCAGTTTGACCTCCCTCTGGCTGAATTTATCCGCATTTACCAACCCGCTTTTTTCGAGCGCATCGGCCTTCGTTATCTGAATGTATTTTCCCGCAATGCTTTGGGACTGGAGCATACACCCTGGCGTGAACTGTTTGAAAGTGCCTATATCGGTTCCCTTGCCCACGAGGATATGGACGAGAGAAGCTTTACCCGGGTATCGACGGATACCGAGGTCATGCTCGGCGGCAGCTGCCGCGCCCGCATCCACTCCGGCACGGGAATGGTCAAGCATCACGCGCCCAATATGCCTCAGGATAACGAGGAAAAATTCATCCTCGATCTGGATCTCTCCATGCCCGCGCAGACCGAGCCCCGTCTTGCCGCCGCCGGACTGGAGACCCTCCACCGGCACGCTACCTCTATTTTCATCTCGGCGATCACCGATCCGCTCCGTGACGCGCTTCATCCGGAAAACTAAACAAAACAATGACCGCCGCGGTTTCCCGCGGCGGTCATTGTTGATGGAGGATCAGATGAAAAAACTTTTTGCTCTTGTGCTATACCATACCCCCATTTTGTTAACAAAACCAGCGCAGGTTGTTAAAAAAGTTTTAAATAAAGCCAAATGGGTTTTCAAATCGGGTTCCCTACGTATTCCGCATATTTTTATCTTGCCTTTTTCACCCTAAAATGGTAGTTTATTTATATAATTGTATACACAGGAGGCTTCCTTATGGAACGTGACCACAACGGATACATTTCCCCTCTCTCCACCCGCTATGCCAGCCGCGAAATGCAGTATCTCTTTTCCGAGAGCAATAAATTCCGCACCTGGCGCAAGCTCTGGATTGCCCTTGCCAAGGCTGAGCATCAGCTTGGTCTGGGTGTCACCGCCGAGCAGATCGCTCAGCTTGAAGCTCATGCCGACGATGTGAACTTTGATGTTGCCGAGGCGCGCGAAAAGGTCGTTCGCCACGATGTTATGAGCCACGTCTACGCCTATGGTCAGCAGTGTCCCGATGCCGAACCCATCATTCATCTGGGTGTCACCTCCTGCTACGTGGGCGACAATACGGATACCATCATTCTGCGCGATGCCTCCCGCCTGATCCTCAAGAAGGCAGCTCAGGTTCTACGCAACCTCGCCGCCTTCGCAAAGGAGTACAAGGATCTCCCCTGCCTTGGTTATACCCACCTCCAGCCCGCCCAGCTCACCACCGTGGGCAAGCGTGCCACTCTGTGGATGAATGAGCTGGTCATGGATATCGAAAATCTGGAGTTCCAGCTCTCCACCCTGCGGATGCGCGGTGCCAAGGGCACCACCGGCACGCAGGCAAGCTTCATGGAGCTGTTTGACGGCGATGAGCACAAGGTCAAGGAGCTGGAGCGTCTGATTGCCGAGCAGATGGGCTTTGACCGCGCCGTTGCGGTGGCAGGTCAGACCTATTCCCGCAAGGTGGACGCTTATTTTCTGAATGCCCTCTCCGGCTTTGCCCAGTCCGCCTGCAAGTTCGCCACTGATCTTCGCATCCTCATGTCCTTTGAGGAGATGGAGGAGCCCTTCGAGAAGAATCAGATTGGCTCCTCTGCTATGCCCTATAAGCGCAACCCCATGCGCTCCGAGCGCATCTGCGCACTGGCACGTTACGTCATCCAGGACGCCGTCAACCCCGCCATGACCGCCGCCACCCAGTGGTTTGAGCGCACCCTGGACGACAGCGCCAATAAGCGCATCGCCGTCGCCGAGGCATTCCTCGCCGTGGACGCTATTCTGGAGATCTATATCAATGTCACCGCGGGGCTTGTGGTCTATGACCGCGTGGTCACACGCCGCGTTATGGAAAAGCTCCCCTTCATGGCAACGGAAAACATTATGATGGAGGCCGTCAAGCGCGGCGGCAACCGCCAGGTGCTCCACGAAGCCCTGCGCGAGCATTCCCACGCCGCCGCCCGCAAGGTCAAGCTGGAGGGCGGTCAGAATGACCTCATTGAGCGCATTCTTGCCGACGATCTCTTCCCCCTGACCCGCGAGGAAATTGCCGAGCAGATGGCTCCCGAAAAGTATGTGGGCCGCGCCCCCAATCAGGTCATTGAATTCCTTGCCGAGGAAGTCGCCCCCATTCTGGAGCGTTACCCCGACGAAGGCCTAAAAACCGAACTCAAAGTATAAATTCTCAAGATTATTACTATCTGTACTCATATTTTGTCAAAAAGCGAGGTTTTCCCCATGAAAATTGGATTGGCTTACGCCATGAAGGGCGAGATTGAAAGCATTCTTGCAAGCACCAATGCCCAGCTCATTGAAACTGTCTGCGGCGTGGATATCTACGAGATCGAACCGGATATTTACGCCTATACCGGCGGCGTGGGCAAGGTCAACGCCGCCATGAGCACCCAGCTTTTCATTGACCGCTATCACCCCGACTATATTATCAACGCCGGTGTCGCCGGAAGCTTTCTGGATACCCCCATCGGCACCGTTGTTCTTGCCGACTGCTTCGTGCAGCACGATGTGGACACCAGCCCCATGGGCGATCCCATCGGCATGGTCTCTACCGTTAATAAAATTGACTTTCCCACCGATGACCTTTCCCTTATGCAGTCCATTCTGGACAAGCTGGGTGTTGCCTATCTCACCGGCAAAGTCGCTACCGGCGAAGTCTTTATGGTCAAGGGCGATCGCACCGACCGCGTGGCTGAGCTGTTCGCCCCCACCCTCTGCGAAATGGAGGGCGGTGCCATTGCGCAGGTGTGTCTGAGAAACGGCACTAAATTCACCGCGCTGAAATCTGTTTCCGACCGTCTGTGCCATGAGAATAACGCAGATGAGTTTTTCAACTTCCCCGAGGCGATGGCAAAGCTGAACACCATTGTTCTGCCCTTCGCGCAGGCGCTGAAGAACAGTTGATAAAGGAGAACACTATGGAACGTATCGCAAGCTTTCAGGTCGATCACGACAAACTGGAACCCGGCATGTATCTCTCCCGCCGGGACGGCGAGGTGACCACCTTCGACCTGCGTTTTAAGAAGCCCAACACCGGTGATCTGCTGACCAACGCCGAGATGCACTCCGTCGAGCATATCATGGCAACGCTTCTGCGCAACGGCAGAGCGAAGGATGCCGTCATTTACTTCGGTCCTATGGGCTGCCAGACCGGTTTTTACCTGCTCGTTGACAGCCGTCAGCTCACCGATGCCGATGCCGTGGAGCTGGTAAAGGAGACCTTCGCCGCCGGAGCCGCTTATTCCGGTGCAATGCCCGGTTACAGCAGCGTGGAGTGCGGAAATTATATCAATCTCAGCGTGGATCTGGCAAAAAAGCAGTGTGCCGCCTATTGCGAGGTCATCAAGAACTGGACTGTGGAGAAGCTGGCATATTAAAAACAGCAATTTTTACAATTTTTATCAAAAAAGCTGTTGACATTCACGATTTTTACTGATATACTAGGCAAGCCGCTTTGAATGGGTTGAAGTGCGCGTTTTGCGCCACCTACGACAGCGCGCCCGTAAAGAAACGCGGTCAAGTGTTTCATAATTAAGGAAAGCGAGGTGCAAAAGGAATGCACGCAATCATTGTTACCGGCGGCAAGCAGTACAAGGTGGCAGAGGGTGATACCCTGTTCATCGAGAAGCTGCCCTGCGAGGCTGGCGATCAGGTCAAGTTCGATCAGGTCCTGGCTATTCTGGATGGCGACAACGCCACCATCGGTACCCCCGCTGTGGCAGGCGCCACTGTTGAGGCTACCATCGTCAAGAACGGTAAGGGCAAGAAGATCCGTATCTTCAAGTACACCCCCAAGAAGGGTTACCGCAAGAGACAGGGTCACCGTCAGCCCTACACCAAGGTTGAGATCACCAAGATCAACGCCTAAGGTATGACCACCATCACCTTCCACACGGAGGGCAACCGGATCATTGGATTTGACTCTGTTGGTCACAGCGGCTTTGCCGCAGAAGGCGAGGACATTGTCTGTGCCGCGATCACCAGCACGATCCGACTGGTCGAATGCGTCCTCAACGATGTGATGGGTCTGTGCGCAAGCGTCAAGGTCGACGCTGAGAATACTTCCATCTCTCTCCGTCTTCCCGGTTCTCTGGGACCGACCGCCGAGAGCACCTGTCAGAATCTTCTCACAGGCATGATGGTCTATCTCTCCCAGCTGCACAGTGAATACCCCGACAATGTTGAAGTAATGGAGGCTGAGTAAGCCCCCTGTTCCCAAGCAAGCATCTTACAGAAAGGATGGCATACTGCTATGATGATGAACATTGGTCTTCAGTTCTTCGCCCACAAGAAGGGCGTTGGTTCCACCAAGAACGGCCGTGATTCCGAGAGCAAGCGTCTGGGTCCCAAGCGTGCTGATGGTCAGTACGTTCTGGCTGGCAACATTCTGGTCCGCCAGCGCGGCACCCACATTCACCCCGGTGTGAACGTTGGCCGCGGCAGCGACGACACCCTGTTCGCCAAGGTGAACGGTACTGTTCGTTTTGAGCGTATGGGCAAGGACCGCAAGAAGGTCTCCGTCTACGAGGCTCAGTAATTGATCGGATAAAAATCCCGGACCCGTCAGCGGTTCGGGATTTTTTCTATTCCCTTTCAGTAATATCAACGAGAGAGGACTTGGAAATGAACACTTTTACTTATATTACCCTTCGTGAACACCCGGATTATAAAGACACCGCCGCAAACTGGTTCCACAGCAAATGGGGCGTTCCCGTGGAAGCCTATCTCGAGTGTATGGAAGCCTACCTGCGCGGCGAAACAGAATACGGCTGGTATCTCTGTCTTGACGGCGAAAAAATTGTTGGCGGCATGGGCGTCATCGAAAACGATTTTCACGACCGCAAGGATCTTACCCCCAACGTCTGCGCGGTATACACCGAGGATACCTACCGCTGCCGCGGCATCGCCGGTCAGCTTCTGAACAACGTCGTCGCGGATATGAAAACAAAGGGTATTTCCCCCCTCTACCTTGTCACCGACCACACCGGCTTCTACGGACGCTACGGATGGGCGTTCCTGTGCATGGTGCAGGGTGACGGCGAGGAGGATATGACACGGATGTATATCCACCGTTAAATTCACGATTGACGAAGCTGCCGGAAACAGGTAAAATATTATATTATGGTCATTTTTGACTGTTATTTCAGAACCGGAGGTAGAATATGTCCGTCTCCAACTATGAGATCACCCTTCTGGACGCCAGAAAGCTCTTTCTCTGCTACAACCAGACAGCAATGATCGAAAAATTCTCCCTTCGGCACGATGAGCAGTATCTCTACCTTCAGATGCTCGATCAACATCATCGCATCGACCGCTCTTCTGGCGTAGTTGAATGGCTGGACGCCGAGAATATTCCCCACGAGGCGGATTTTAATGCCTCCCTCTCTATTTACGATGTTCTCTGCTGCTCCAAGCCGAACTGCACGCTTGCCGGTCAGTATGCTCTCATCAATTCCGTAGCCAATAACTACCATACCGGAAATCTGGGCGGATCCGTTTTTGACGCGTGTGCTCCGATCTTTTCCGATCATCCCGACCGGCTTGAAAAAGCGCTGATTGCCCTCGGCGGAATCAGAGAGGGCAAGGGTGACATCGCCTATCGGATCAACATTTTCCCATTTTTTCCTGTTCAGATCCAGTTCTGGGAAGCGGATGAGGACTTTCCTGCCTCCCTCCAGATCCACTGGGATCTCAACACCCTCCAGTTCCTTCGTTATGAAACCACATATTATACAGCAGGTCACCTTCTCCACCGGCTTCGTGAGCTGATGGAAAACAGTTGATATATTTAAAATTTTCCGGCACACTACTATAGCAGGAGGTGCTTTTATGGCCAACACATTTATTGACAAGGCACGCATCACCGTCCGCGCGGGCAACGGCGGCAACGGCTGCGTTTCCTTCCACCGAGAGAAATACATTGCTGCCGGCGGTCCCAACGGCGGTGACGGCGGCAACGGCGGCCACATCATTCTGAAGGTGGACGATAATCTCTCCACCCTCATGGACTTCCGCTACAAGCGCAAATACGCCGCTGAAAACGGCGCTGACGGCTCCGGTGCCCGCAGGACGGGCAAGGACGGCGCTTCCCTCACCATCTTCGTCCCCCGCGGCACGCTGGTGCGCGACGCGGAGACCAATGAGATCATCAAGGATATGTCCGATGATGAGCCCTATATCCTCTGCCGTGGCGGCAAGGGCGGTTGGGGCAACACTCACTTCGCAACCCCCACCCGTCAGGCTCCCCACTTCGCCAAGAGCGGTATGCCCGGCGAAAGCCATGATGTGGTTCTGGAGCTGAAGCTGCTGGCGGATGTAGGACTTCTGGGCTTCCCCAATGTGGGCAAATCCACCCTTTTGAGCGTAGTCAGCCGCGCCCAGCCCAAGATCGCCAACTACCACTTCACCACCATCAATCCCAATCTGGGCGTGGTGTATGTGGAGGAGGGCGTGAGCTTCGTCATGGCGGATATCCCCGGCATTATTGAAGGCGCCAGCGAGGGCGCCGGTCTGGGACACGACTTCCTGCGCCACATCGACCGCTGCCGCCTGCTGGTTCATGTCGTTGACGTTTCCGGCAGCGAGGGACGTGATCCTGTGGAGGATTTCGACACCATCAACGCTGAGCTCCAGCAGTACAGCGCCGAACTTGCCACCCGTCCCCAGATCGTTGTTGCCAACAAGACGGATATCATGGAGGACGAAAGCCTGCTTGATAAGTTGCGTGAGCACGTGGAAAAGCTTGGTTATCCTCTGCTTTCCATCTCCGCCGCCGCCCATCAGGGCACCCAAACGCTGATCTGGGCGATCGCAGAAAAGCTCAAGGAGCTGCCTCCCGTGCAGGTGTACGAGCCGGAGTACGTCAAGCGCGCCCCCACTGTGGATATGTCCCAGCCGCTGGAGATCACCGTGGAGGATAATGTCTATATCATTGAAGGTCCCTGGCTGCAGCGTCTCATCGCCAATACCAACTTTGGCGACTATGAGAGCCGCATGTGGTTCGACAAGATGCTTCGTGAGAGCGGACTGTTTGACCGTCTGGAGCAGATGGGCATCCAGGACGGCGATCTGGTGTCCATGTACAATCTGGAATTTGAATATCAGCACTAATAACGACCGAAACCTGCGGGAACAGCGTTTCCCGCAGGTTTTTTCATCGAAAGGAGCTTTTTATGCTGCTGGAATTTCCCTCCATGACCGATGCGCAGGCCATGCGCATGATCCAATCCATCTACACCGAAGGCTGCCGGGAAAATGCCGAGGAACGCTGTCCCGAAGCCGCCGACCTCACCGACGCTATCCGCGAGGAGGAACAGGGCTTTCTGGAATTTGTGCGAAAATTTCTCTCTGAGGAACGAAACCGCTACTATATTCTCGAAGAGAACGGCGAATGGGTCTGCGCTCTGCGCTTGACCCATATCGACGGCTTTTATTATCTGGAAGCGCTGGAAACCGCCGAAAACCACCGCAAGAAGGGTTATGCTGCCCGGCTGATGAACGAGGTCATCGCTTTGCTGCTCACCCGCGGCAAGGTGGAACTCCGCAGCAATGTACACAAGAAGAATTTCCCCTCCCTCGCCACACATAAAAAATGCGGCTTTGTGATCGCGGAGGAAGACGGCGTAAATTACATCTCCGGTACTCAGTCCGCGTATGTATACGGTATGCGGTACTCCGAAAGATAACCCTCCGGTCTCCCAATGCGACTCCACCGCTTGAAAATCGCTCCAATTTCGATTAGAATAAGGTTTAAAGAGAAAATAAAAGGAGCTATTACCGATGAAACCATTTGTTGCTGACACACACATGCACTCTATCGTCAGCGGTCACGCCTTTGGAACGATCCGGGAGCTTGCCGCGGGAGCCGCTGAGCGCGGATTGAAGCTCATCGGCGTTACCGATCACGCCCCCGGAATCCCCGGGACTGCGGAGGCGATTTATTTTCGCAGCTTTTCTGACGCTCCCCGCCTGCTTTACGGCGTGGAGATGCTCTACGGCAGCGAAGTCAATATCCTCCCCGGCGGCGGTCTGACACTGGATGAACGGACACTTTCCTTTCTGGACTACGCCGTGGCGGGTATTCACGGTTACTGTTATCAGGATGAGGGAAAAACCAGAAACACCGACGCCGTTATCCGCTGTATGGAAAATAAAAAGGTGCGCTTTATCTCCCATCCCGACTCCAACGGCTTTCCTATGGACTATCCAGCACTGGTGCAGGGCGCAAAAGCTTACGGCGTAGCACTGGAACTGAACAACAGCTCCCTGCGCCACCCTCACGCCCGTCCCGGCTGCGTGGAAAACTACGGTAAGATGATTCCCCTCTGCATGGAACACGGCGTCCCCATCATTGTCAACACCGATGCCCATGATCCCGCCGCCGTCGGTGATTTCACTGCCGCAAGGGAATTACTTTCCAAAATGGACATCAATGAAGAACTGATCCTGAACAACGACCTTGCCAAACTGAAAGCATTTCTTCTGCAGCAGTAACCGGAAAATCCCGTTGGGACGCGAGCCGTGAAAGGAGCATGATAGTATGCCGGTCTCTCTGATTCCGTCGTTTCTTCTTTTTGCCTATGTAGGTGCCATCACCCCCGGTCCTGCCAACATCTGCTCTCTCTCCGCCGCCCTGCGATACGGCAAAAAGGCTGCACTTGTGCAGTGGCGCGGCATTTTTGCGGGATTTGCCTGCGTTTCCCTTGCATCGGTGGTGGTCACATGGCTGCTGGGCGCGGCACTGAGCGAGTATGTCGGCTTTCTTTCATGGATCGGCGCGGCATATATCCTGTGGATGGCGTGGCACACACTGCGCTCCTCTGGTGTCAGTGCGGACAGCGACCCAGCCAAACCCAGCTTCCGCAGCGGACTTCTGCTCCAGCTTACCAATGTTAAGGTTATGATCTGCTGTCTGACCGCCATGACAAGTTACGTTCTGCCCTACAGCCGCTCCTTCTGGCATCTGCTGGCTGTGGGACTGTTCATGCCCTTCACCGGACCCATCGCAAATCTTTTGTGGCTGTTTGCGGGAGCATCTCTGCAAAAGCTGTTTGCAAATCACCGCCGTGCGGTGGATATCGTTATGGCCGTCGCCCTGGCGCTGTGCGCCATTTCCCTTGTCCTGCCCCACTAGGCGTTCGGAGGTTTCACTATGCCCTTTTCCAAAAAGTCCGGCAAACTCAAAACCGAAAATCTGACACTGCACCCCCTCACTCCTGCTGACGCGGAAGATGCACTCTCGATTTTTTACAGTGACAAGGTCAAGGCGACCTATATGCTCCCCGACTTTCCCAACCCTGAGGATGCCGTCAAGCTATTTGACCGTCTGCTTACGCTGTCCCACGGAACAGAGCATTTTGTCCTCGGCATTTACCGGGAAGAACGCCTGATTGGTTTTCTCAACGACACCGGAACGGAGAACGGCACGGTGGAGGTAGGTTACGCACTCCACCCCGAGCATTGGAACCGTGGGTATGCTACGGAAGCGTTGACTGCCGTTATCGCAGAACTGTTCCGTCTGGGCTTTTCTGCTGTACGCGCCGGATTTTTTGAGGAAAACCCCGCCAGCGGACGGGTCATGGAGAAATGCGGGATGCACCGCATTGCGCTGACAGAAGTGATCGAATACCGGGGCAAAGCTCACCGTTGTATCTACTTTGAGAGGCAGCAGGAATGTTGATTATAAAAGCTTAAGGATCCGTGCAGTCATGCACCAGCGTTTCTTCTCTTCTGCTATTTGATCTCCACGACCACAAGCTCCGGGCGGTTAAAAATTCTCGGCACAATAGTGCTTTCCCGGGCAAGCCCCCGGCTGACGATCATCGTCACGCCTTGACGATCATATCTCCCGCCAGCATAGGGAGGAAACATTCCCTGATTTGGAGCGTACAATCCATTCAGCAGCCACGGAATGCGCCACTGTCCGCCGTGGGCATGACCGCACAACACAAGATCGAACCCGCGCTCTGCATAACTCTCAAACAGCTCGGGACGGTGGGAGAGCAGGATGGTGAAATTTCCGTTATCTGATTGCTGTTTGACGGTATCAAGCTGCTGTTCAAATGTATATATTTTTTCAACCTCCGCGTCGGCATATCCCTGCGGATCGGTTTCAAGATCCAACTGAACCATATACGAATCCGGGTCGTCCACGCCGCACAGGTTGATCGTTTCACCGTTTACTTCAATAGTTTCGCACAGTCCGGAGAGGATCGTGACCCCATACTTCTCCAGAATTGCCATCTTCGTGGCAAAATTTTTCGCTCCGCTCCAGTACTCGTGATTTCCCGTCACATAATAGCAGAGGTACTTCCCCGCGATCCCCGCGAGAAACTGCTCCGTATTGGCATCGTCCAGCTTATCATCAAAGATGTCGCCGCCCAGAAGGATCAGATCCGGCATCTGCGCGTCCACCGCCTCGATCAGTGTTTTCTGTCCCTCACCGTAGTAACAGGAATGGAGATCCGTCACCAGCACAATACGCACAGGCGCGGATATTTCCGCAGCATCCAACCCATAACGGCGCACGACCATGCGGTGATCCAGCGCGGCGGCAAGCAGCCCCGCAAGGACCAGCAGTATCGTCAAAAGCACTATTCTTTTCCGAGAAAAAAACTTTCTTGCCATCGTGTTCCCTCCGTTTGACTGTATTTTCAAATAACAGTATAGCAAAAGATACTCCCCCCGCGCAACAGACATTGACACCCGAAAAATCAGACCATATAATGAAAGCGATCTGACCGCAGCAGACAGGAGTTTTGAGATGACTATTGATAAGATTCTGGAAGAACAGCGTAAATTTTTCCAAAGCGGAGCGAGCCTTCCGGTTAAATTTCGCGTCAGCATGCTGAAAAAGCTGCTCACAGCAGTCAATTCCCACGAAGCAGAGATCACAGCGGCACTGACCACCGACTTGGGCAAGAGCGATTTTGAAGGCTTTATGTGCGAGATCGGCATGGTGCGCAGTGAGCTTGGCTACATGCTCCGTCATGTCAAACGCTTTGCCAAAGAGAGATCGGTACACACCCCTCTCGCCCAGTTTGCCTCCCGCAGCTATCAAAAGCCCTGCCCCTACGGCAACGTGCTCATTATGAGCCCGTGGAATTACCCTTTCCTTCTGACCATCGACCCTCTTGCAACCGCCATCGCCGCCGGAAACACGGCGGTGGTGAAGCCCAGTGCCTACTCCCCCGCCACCGGCGCGGTCATTGAAAAGATCATAAGCGAATGCTTTCCCCCGGAGTATGTGGCAGTTGTCACAGGCGGCCGAAAGGAAAACGCCGCGCTTCTGGAGCAGAAATTCGACCTCGTTTTCTTCACCGGATCTCAGAGCGTAGGCAAAGAAGTCCTGCGGCACACGGCGGAGACTCTGACTCCCGCCATTCTGGAGCTGGGCGGGAAAAGCCCCTGCATCGTGGACAGCAGCGCCAAAATCGAGCTTGCCGCCCGCCGGATCGTGTTCGGGAAATTTTTGAACTGCGGGCAGACCTGCGTTGCCCCCGATTACATCCTCTGCCACGAAAGCGTAAAGGACGCCCTTCTTACCGAGCTTCGCGCGCAGGTCACAAGTCAGTACGGCAGCGATCCCCTCCGGAATCCCGACTACGGCAAAATCGTCAACCGCAAGCACTTTGACCGTATCCGCGGTCTGATCGATCCCGCAAAGATCGCTGTCGGCGGAAGCTGGAACGAGGACACTCTGCAGATCGCCCCCACCGTTCTGGACCACGCGGCATGGGATGATGCAGCGATGCAGGAGGAGATCTTCGGACCTGTGCTGCCTGTGCTGACCTATCGGGACTCCAACGAGGTCATCACCATGCTGGCAGACCGTCCCAAGCCGCTGGCACTGTATCTCTTTTCAGAAAACAAGCAGTTCGTTCGTGAGATCACCGCGCGCTGCCGTTACGGCGGCGGCTGTGTCAACGACTGCGTGATTCATCTCGCCACCTCCGAAATGGGCTTCGGCGGCGTAGGTGAGAGCGGTATGGGCGCTTATCACGGCAAAACCGGATTTGATGCTTTCAGCCACATCAAATCCATTGTGGATAAGAAGACATGGCTGGATCTCCCCATGCGGTATCAGCCCTAT
>JAZOBV010000102.1:0-37501 GCA_045596145.1 Candidatus Pelethomonas sp. | reverse complement strand
GTTACCTCCCGTGAGATCTTCAATGGCACCGGCAACGGCGACTTCACTCCCGAGGGTCAGATGACCCGCGCCATGATGATGACTGTTCTGGCACGTCTGGGCGGCGCTGATACCAGCGTTGAGAATAGTGAGGACTGGGCTGCTCCCGGTATTGAGTGGGCGAAGGAACTGGGCATCAGCGATGGTTCCAGACCCAACGACAACATCACCCGTGAGGAGCTGGCCACCATGCTGTACCTGTTCGCGGGTGCACCCGAGACCGCCGGTAACCTGGATGGCTTTACCGATGCCGGCGATGTCAGTGATGTTTCTGAGGCTGCCATGAAGTGGGCCGTCGAGAACGGCATCATCAATGGTATGGGCGACGGCACCCTCAACCCCCAGGGCGAGGCTACCCGCGCTCAGCTGGCAAAGATCCTGATGTTCTTCATCAATCTGTAAGCAGGAGGTAGAAAATGATGAAAAAGTTCAATAAGATTCTGTCCCTGCTGATGGCTTTTGCCATGGTGCTGACCATGCTCCCCACCTCCGCCATTGCGGTCGTGAGAGGCAATGAGTCCACCGTGAAGAATGACAGCAAGTATGTTGAGGGACTGCCCGTGGGTGACCGCGACGTAATGAACTCCCTGCGCGAGAATTATCCCGAGCAGGCTGTTGAGAACGGTCTGGTCATCGAGGGTAACGGCTTCACCGTTACCGAAAGCAATAATCCCCTTGCTACTCTGGATAAGGATACTGAGGCAGATCAGCTTGTTGCCCGCTTTGAGCAGGACGAGATCGTTCGCGTGATCGTCGTTCTGGAGGGCGAGCCCCTGCTGGATCAGGGCTTCACTACCGAAGAGATCGCTGCCAACGGCGGCGAGGTCGCATATCAGGTTTCCATCATGCACAATGTGCAGGATACCCTGATGGGCGATATCAATGTGCTCGTCCAGAATGTTATGCCCGATGCTTACACCGGTGAGATCGAGGCAAAGTATAACTACAGCATCACCATGAACGGTGTGGCCATCGAGGTCCCCTTCGGTGTTGTTGACGAGATCGCTGAGATGGACGGCGTTGAGGCTGCTTATGTCGCTCCTCAGTACACTGTTCCTGAGGATATGACCGACACTGCAGCTCCCAGCATGGTCAGCACCAAGGATCTGGCAGGCAGCGCCCTGTCCTGGGATCTGGGCTACACCGGTGCCGGTATGCGTATCGCAGTTATCGATACCGGTCTGGATGTTGACCACCCCTCCTTCAATATCAACGATCCCGCTTACATCGGTGAGTTCCCCACCACGGAGACCTCTCTGACTATTGACGAGATCAATCAGGTTCTGAAGGATCTGAACGCATACCAGCAGTATGCAGGTCTGACCGCAAAGAACCTGTATCTGACCGCCAAGATCCCCTTCCACTTCAACTATGTGGATCAGGATCTGGATGTTACCCACGACTATGACAGTGCCGGTGACCACGGTACTCACGTTGCGGGTATCGCAGCCGCAAACAAGATCAAGGGCACTGAGGTCGTTGGTGTTGCTCCCGACGCTCAGCTGATCCCCATGAAGGTGTTCGGCAAGAACGGCGGCGCTTACTGGGATGATATCGTTGCAGCACTGGAAGACTGCTTCCGTCTGAATGTTGACGCTATCAACATGTCCCTGGGTTCTCCCAGCGGCTTTACCTGGGAGAGCGACGATCTGACCATTCAGTTCGTTGAGGTCATGGCCCGCATCGAGCAGAGCGACATGATCGCTTCTGTTTCCGCTGGTAACAGCTACAGCGCAGGCTGCAGCAACTTCTGGTACGAATTCATGATGGGCTACGGTCTGCAGTCCGAGTTCCCCGAGCTGGTTCCCGGTCACAACCAGACCATTGACCCCGCTATCGGTGTTGTTTCTTCTCCCGCTACCTTCTTCGGTGCTACCGTTGTTGCGTCTCTGGAGAATGACACCACTGCCGCTGAGGTCATGATCGCCACCGACGGCTATGAGGAATATCAGTTCGCCTTTGGTGACAACTACACCTACTTCACCTACTATCTGGGTGGCAACGGCGACTTCAAGGAGCATGAGTACGACTACGTCGTGATTCCCGGCTACGGTGACGAGTCCGACTATGAGGGTCTGGATGTTACCGGTAAGGTCGTGCTGGTCGAGCGCGGTGAGCTTGCTTTCACCGACAAGCAGACCATTGCTGCTGAGATGGGCGCAGTTGGTATCATTGTTTACAACAATACCAACGAGGCCGATATCTTCTACATGCAGAATGCCGGCAAGATTCCCAACGTCACCGTTACCCGTGCTGACGGTCTGAAGCTCATCGAGCTGGCCGGCAACGACGGTGTCGGTACTCTGATCGTCAAGTACAACCGCGTTATCATCGCTGAAAACGCTATTGCAGGCGTTATGAGCGACTTCTCCTCCTGGGGTGTCACTCCCGACCTGCGTCTGGTGCCCGATCTTACCTCCTACGGTGGCAACATCTTCTCCACCTATACCGATGGTGAGTACGGCATCATGAGCGGTACCTCCATGTCCGCTCCCCATGTTGCCGGTATGGCAGCTCTGGTCCTGCAGTACCTGCGTGACTCCGGTTACGAGGTTCTGGCTACCGAGGCTGATTACCATCTGGTCGCAGAAGCTCTGCTGATGTCCACCGCCGAGCCTGTGGTGGAGCCCAGCGGCATTCTGTACTCCCCCCGCAAGCAGGGCGCAGGTAACGCCAACATCTATGACGCTATCACCAGCCCTGTCTATCTGACTGTCGGCGGCGCAAAGCCCTCCGTCTCCTTCGGTGACGATGACAGCAGAAGAGGTACTTATACCTTCACCTTCGAGCTGAACAACCTGACCGGTGAGGCACAGACCTATGCTCTGGATGCCACCGTTCTGACCGATCAGTTCCATGAAGGCTTTGCTGAGCTGACCGGTGTCTACCTCATGGGTGAGACCAGCCGCGAGCTGGATGCAAAGGTCAGATTCGAGAGCGCCAAGTACTCCAATGGTGTTTATCTGGATTACAACGGCGACTATGCCATGGATCTGGACGACGTTCTGGCGTTCCTGATCGATGTCAACCGTGAGCGTGTTTCCGGTGAGAAGTACGATCTGAACTCCGACGGCGTTGTGAATACCGCTGACGTTCAGGTTCTGTACAACACGGTCTTCACTGCTCATTCCAATGTGATCAATAAGATCACTGTTCCCGCAAATGAGAGCGTCAGTGTCAATGTCATCATCACTCTGAGCGATGCTGATATGGCATACATGGATGCTTACTATCCCAACGGTATCTATGTGGAAGGCTTCGTTCGCTGCTATGCGGATAATTCCGACAACTGCGATCTGAGCCTGCCCTTCATGGGCTTCTACGGCGACTGGAGCGACGCACGTACCTTCGATACCTACAGCTGGTATCACGAGGGTATGCAGCTGCCCGAGCGCTACGCCTCCATCCTGTGGGTCGATTCCACCAACGGTATCGGCGCAGGCGGCAACCCCTATGAAACCAGCCTGCAGGGCCGCGATCCCAACTATGAGAGCGAGCTGCGCGATCCCATGGTCTCCCCCAACGGCGACGGCAGCTACGACTACATCGATGATATCTATCTGAGCCTGATGCGTAACGCCAAGCTCATCGAGTTCATCTGGACTGATGAGGACGGCAATATCCTCTTCCAGCGCGACGCTGAGTATGCACGCCAGAGCAGCTATCAGAGCGGCTACGGCTCTATCGTACCCTTCGTCTACAGCTGGTGGTTCGAGGATGCCTATGAGTTCGTTGATGAAAACGGCAAGGCTCTGCCCGACGGCACTGAGGTCACTCTGACCATCAACTTCTATCAGGATGACGGCGATGATATCATGGATGATACCACCAGCGCTGTTATCACTGTGGACAGCACCTATCCTGAGATCGTTGATATCGACCTCATCTACGATGAGGAGACCAATGAGCGTCTGATCGATGTCACCTTCACGGATAACGATGACATTGCCGCAGTGGCAATGATGACCCGTACCGGCAGCATCATCGAGATGATCAAGCCCGAAACTGTCCGTTACAAGGGCGGCGTTTCCGCTTCCGTTACCTTTGATGCTTCCGAGATGGACAGCGAGTTCGTTCTGGTCGTGGGCGACTACGCCGGCAACGAGCGCTACTACAACATTGACTTTGCCGGTAATGGCACCAACGTCAGACCTGACTCGTTCTATGCTTACCGCAGCATGATGAACTACGACGCAGGCAATGGCTACATCTATCTGATGGATGCTTACAACGGCTGGCACTCCTTCAAGAGTGACGACGCTGTGAGCAGCCTGTGGATGCACACCGGCAAGTACTCCGATGGCGAGAATGATGTCGTCGCAGCCGACTACGTGGACGGCTATGTGATCGGCATTGACTCCGCTAACCAGATCTTTGCCATGAAGGCCGGCGAGTGGACTCGTATGCCTTTCGGCACCTTCGAGATCGACGGCGAGCTGTATACCGTTCTGGATATGGCTTATGACTTCAAGAACGAGATCATGTATGTCCTGACCGACGAGCTGTCAGCAGGCATGGGCGGCCACCTGGCATCCCTTGACATCCTGACCGGCGAGGTCACCGACCTGGGCGTGATCGAGTTCGCAGCAGGCACCGATGTTCAGGCTCTGACTCTGGCTTGCGACAATGATGGCGTTCTGTACACCATCAGCTATGTTGCAGGCGCAGTTGAGGGCAACGAGTACACCGGCGACCTGTACACCATTGATCCCGTGACTCTGACCGCCAGCTACGTTGGTGAGACCGGTTACCTGCCTGACTACAGACAGTCCATGACCGTGGATCACGATACCAACAGACTGTACTGGATGGCTTACGGCAATCCCTACAGCACCGATCCCTACTACGGCGACGACAAGGCGGACGACGAGGACTACATCGAGGATCCCGAGGCATCCGGTCCCGCTACCTTCGTTGAGGTCAACAAGAAGACCGGTGAGCTGACTGTTGTCTCCGATGTTCAGTACAACAGTGAGATGGTCGCGCTTTACAAGCCTTATCTGGGTAGCCGCGATATCATCAAGAATGCTGCGCTTAAGCGTCTGGATCTGAACAAGACCAGCTACAGCATGAGTGCAGGTGTCACTCTGAAGCTGTCCGCTCTGCCCTATCCCTACTACGCTGAGCTGGGTGAGATCGAGTGGAGCACCTCCGATCCCGCAGTTGCAGTCGTTGATGAGAACGGCAATGTCACCGCGATCGGCGAGGGCAGCGCTGTGATCACCGCAAAGAGCGGCAATGTCACCGCAGCTTGTGAGATCAATGTGTCCAAGCATGCTGCTGAGCTGACCTTCTACGAAATGATGAACGGCATGGGCTGGGCAAACCTCAATGCAGGCGCACCCGCAGACATGACCTATATCACCGAGTACGGCATGGAGTACTTCACTGCTGCTGCTTACTACGATGGTTATGTCTATGCCTATGATGCAATGACCTACGCTCTGTACCGTCTGGATGCTGAGACCATGAAGGGTACTCAGGTTGGCGTGTGCAGCACGTATATCGTGGGCATGGCATTCAACTATGCTGACGGCTTCATGTACGGTGTTGCACAGGCAGGCGATTACTTCGACTCCTGGTACGAACTGATCCGTATCAACCCCAACACCGGTGAGACCGTAACTGTGGCTAAGATGCCCGAGGGCTTTAGTCCCACTCACGGTATTGCCATCGACTACGAGGGTAACTTCTACTCTCTGGGTCATCTGAATGAAGGCTCCGGCTGGTACGCTGAGTACCTTGGCTACTTCATGATGAAGTGGACCGTCGACGGCGACGAGATCGTTGATGTCACCAGATATGATATGAACGACTACGTCTTCTATGGCAGCGGCAGCTCCATGGCCTACGCTGACATCGACCACGGCGTATACTACTTCGATGATATGGGCAAGCTCTTCTGGATCGACACCGAGAACCTGCCCGAGAGCGGTATGGCTCCCACGATTTCCGATCTGGGTTACATTAGTAACTTTGAGGAGATCGGCTATGCCATGAACTACTCTCTGTTCACTGTTCCCGCAGTCGAGCCTGAGCTGCCCTATGTGGCTGCTGAGGATGTCGAGCTGCCTGACAGCTACATGGTGCTTGAGGGCGGTATGGTCTCCAACGGCGTTACCCTGCTGCCCTGGAACGCAACTGCTGACATCAGCATTGCTACCGCAGATCCCGAAATCGCTTACGCTGACGGCGACGGCAACATTATCGGCCGCATGGCCGGTACCACGACCGTCATTGTTACCGCAGGCGGCAGCACCTATCAGCGTGAGGTCACCGTTTGCGAGTCCACCGGCGGTCTGAGCGGCTATATGCTGACTGACTTCGGTTACGGCGGCGAGGTGTTTATCAGCTTCTCTGACCTTGATCCCACCAACGAGATCAGCGAGAACGCATATATCACCGAGTTCACCCTCTTCTCCGGTGCATACTTCAACGGTAAGCTGTACGCTTACGGTCAGGATGCTACCGGCGCACGTGGTTACTACTACTACCTGCTGGAGATCGACGCTTACACCTATGAGTACGAGGTCATTGACCGCGTGTCTTACACCCTGCGCGACATGGCGTTCGACTACACCACCGGCAACATGTACGCTATCGCAGAGGGCGGCGAGTATAACGGCGCAGTTGTCCAGATCGACATCGAGACCGCTGAGCTGTCCATCATCGCTGAGACCGGCGTTACCTTCGCTGCAATGACCATTGACGCGAACGGTCAGATGTACGGTATCGGTGAGGATGACTACCTGTACACCATCGACAAGTACACCGGCTTTGCCAAGCCTGTTGGACACACCGGTGCAGATGCCGGCCAGCTGTTCCAGTCCATGCACTATGATCTGGATACCGGCAACGTCTACTGGGCACAGGTCAACAAGAACCAGCTCTCCAGCCTGCGTCTGGTGGATCTGGAGACCGGTGTTTCCACCGGTCTGGGTATGATCTGCCCCACCGGTTCTGAGGTCGTCATGCTGTACACCATCCCCGAGAATGAGCCCACCGAGCCCACCGGCGAGGTTGTGGCTACCGGTATTCAGGTCGACGAGCTCAACACCACCTATGTGGGCGGCACCGTGCAGCTTGACTTCACTGTGCTGACCGAGGTCGAGCTGAAGACTCCCGGCACCTCCGAGAACGGCGATGCCAGCACCAACTCCATCGGCGGTATGCCCACTAATGCCTCTGTTGTGTGGACCTCCTCCGACGAGAAGGTCGCCACGGTGGATGAGAACGGCGTTGTTACCGGCGTGAGCGAGGGTGTTGCTTACATCACCGCCACCATCGGCGAGTACAGCGATACCTGTAAGGTGACCATCACCAAGGAAGCACGTAAGTACTTTGCTTACGATGCCACTAACCGTCAGTGGATCAGCTTCGACGGCGAGACCACCGACAGCTACGGCAACCTGGAGGTTGATGTTGAACGCAAGGATGCTGAGGGCGAGACTGCTCTGAAGTCCACCTTCTACGTTCAGGAGACTGATAGTGTCTACGCAGTTGACGAGTTCGGCGCTGTTTACAGCATCGATCCCGATACCTTTGTTCGTACCATTATGAACATTGAGTTTGGCACTACCTACACTGCAAACGTTGAGGCGTTCAGCTACGACATTTGGGATTATGTCGAAGTCGAGGTTGAGTGCGAGCTGAAGCCTGTCGATATGTCCTACGACAACGGCAAGCTGTACGCTCTGTTCATTGCTACCAACGATGAGTACTATGTTGAGATGACCATCATCTACGAGATCGATCTCGCTACCGGAGACAGCAAGGTTGTCTACGAGAGTGAGGACATCCGTGCTGCCAACCTGTACGTCAAGGACGGCAGAGCATTCATGGTCGACGGCATGGTCTCCGGTATGATCAGCTTCGTTGACCTGTACGCTGATGAGCAGGAGCTTGTTCAGTCCGTTCTGATCAAGATCTACTGGGGTGATCCCTGGTCCGGTGTTGCTCTGTTTGAGGATACCCTGACCGGCACGATGTATGTTATCCGCGATATGACCGATACCGGCGCCAACGAGTGGCAGGTAGACGACGAGGGTAACTGGGAGCTGGTATATCTCTGGGACGGTGTTACCGGTGATTCCAACCTGTACATCGTTGGTCTGACCGATGGTTCCATGGAGCGAATCGGCGAGATCGGCAACAACATCATCATCAGAGGTATGTTCCTGCGCTAATCCCCCGCAAAAACATTTACGGCAGGTCAAACTGCTGTGAATAAAGGAAAGGGAACCGCTTTCGCGGTTCCCTTTTCCTGTTTAAAACTCGATTTTCCGTTCTTGACAAACGTTTTGCGGACTGTTACTCTGTACATGACATATTTTTTCAATTTTTCGCGGAAAGAGGCGCTTTTATGGAAGAACTGCTGCAAAGACTGGTGCGGGAATGTGAGCCGTACACCGCGCAGGGCAAGCTTGCCGACTATATCCCTGAGCTCTCCAAGGCGGATCCCACGGCGATCGGCATCCATGTTATTACAAAAGAGGGAAAGCAGAGCTGCGCGGGCAGCAACACCGCGCGGTTTACCATTCAGAGCATCGTAAAGCCCATTTTGCTCCTTCTGGCGCTGATGGATAACGGGATCGAAGCTGTGCGGCGCAGAGTGGGTGTGGAGGCAACGGGAAAGCCCTTTGATGCCATCAACGCCACCGAGCAGCGGCTGGACAGTGAGCATATCAATCCCATGGTCAACATGGGTGCTATTGCCATGTGCACACTGATCCACGGCAATACATACCACGAAAAGTTCCGTCGGCTGCTGGAGCTGACCCGAAAGCTGGCGGGAGATCTCACCATCGAGGTGGATGAGGCGGTATACCTCTCTGAAAAGTCCCACGGAAGCAAAAACCGTGCGCTGGCGTATATGCTCAAGTCCTACGGTATGCTGGATGATAATGTGGAGGACGTTCTGGACTGCTATTTCCGCGCCTGCTCCATCTCCGTCACCTGTGAAAATCTGGCGAATATCGGATTTGTTCTGGCAAATGAGGGCAGGCTGAGAGAAACCGGGGAGCAGGTCTTCCCGGCGTACTTCGCACGGTATGTCAACGCCATTCTCACGACCTGCGGCATGTATGACGGGTCGGGCGAGTTTGCCATTCGTGTCGGCGTGCCTGCCAAGTGCGGCGTGGGCGGCGGCATTATGGCGGTCGTGCCCGGGAAGATGGGTATCGGTATTTTCTCCCCCGCGCTGGATCTGAAGGGCAACAGCGTGGCGGGCATCTATTTGCTGGAAAAGCTCAGCGATCAGCTTGGGCTGAGTATTTTTTGATAAAAAAAGCTGTGACCGGAGAGTACCGGTCACAGCTTTTTTATCAAACCGCCGAAGTCAACCGCCGGAAGGCGGCGAGGTAAGCGTCCCGCGCTTCCTCAAAGGGAATATACTCGTACTTCAGCTTAATATGGATGGGGGGAAGCTCCACATCCATGTTCAGCAGATATTTGAGATCATATTGCAGCAGCACGCGGTCAATGAGAGACACCTGCGCAAGCTCGTCAGAGGTCAACGGGCGGCCAATGAACTTTTCATAGATCCGCTCCAGCAGGGCATCCTCGTACTGCCGATACTGGGGGATCAGATTGTCCTTGATGGGCTTGGGAACATCGGTCATGTAAGCCTCGGAAGCGTCATGGAGCAGACAGGCAAGGACGACCTCGCGGGAAAAGCCCCGTGCCTGGGCTTCCGCGGCGCAGTACACGCAGTGGCGTGCAACAGAAAAGAAAAAATTCGCCTGTCCGCTGCCCCGGCAGAGAAAGGAAAGGGCGTGGGCAATGTCCTCAATGCGGAGAGTGTCAGCCTGTGGGGATTCGATATCGACCCGCTGACCGCTGTGGGTGGTGATGATGGTCATTTTCTGCGCTCCTTATGATGTAGTCACAGCCTATAGCTGCTTTCGGATGTCTGTTTATTATATTGTCTGATCGGGAAAAAGTCAAATGAGGCTCTACGCAAAATGCGCTGTGCGTTCTCATATAACCACCGCCGCGGCAATATGCTGTGACAAAAGGAGGCGTGAATATGAAGATATTTCTTGTGCGCAGGGTGCATTTGATGCTGGCGGCGGGGGTGCTGGTAGCAATGGCGATTTTTTTCACAGTCAACATGCCGTCCGCTGTGGAGGCGTCAGCGGCGACACGACAGCTCCCCATCTACTGCGTAGATCGGAGCGACAACATGATCGCCATCAGCTTCGACGCGGCGTGGGGTGAGGTTATATTGCGGCAGATATGAGGTGTTTGCCTTGTGCGAATTGCAGTAGCATCATAGATGCAGTTAGAGTGCTTTTTGTGTGAATTATATCAAAGTGTCTTGCAAGTTGTTGGAATATGCTGTATAATAATCACACCACAAATGTTTAGGAGGGCTTCATATGAAACGCATTACAGCTTTGCTTCTGGCAATTTGTCTGGTACTGTCGTTGCTGCTGACGGGATGCCAAGGAAATTCTTCCAGTGGCAGCAATTCTAACGAAAACGATAAGACGCAGAATGGCAGTACCGTCGGAAATGAGAATGCCGACAGCACACAGGGTAATGACACAGAAGGTGAAAACGATCAAAGTGGGACAGTGAAGTACATGACCTACGACGACCTGCCTATTACCCAGTACTTTTGTCATTTTGATACTGACCAGCGTGCGTTCTATAATTATCCCGCGATGCGTGAAGATAATATGTTGTGGGCATATAGCTATACTCTCAGTTCCGTCTACAATATTTTTGTTTCAACGCAGGATTATGATCTGCCTGCATATAGTGGATCGGTAGAGGGAATGTTTGATGAGCTAATGCCCCTGTTCCTTCGGTCTCTAGCCGAAGAGGAGGGCGAATGGTTGCAAGATAAGGAGCAGTTCGAGGGGTTGGATGTCACTACTTCGGTCGTGACATTGGACACGGGAATACAGGCGATTAAGTTTGAGGGAACGCAGGAATCCTTCTGGCGCGAGAACACCGACTATGCTGTCTACGGATATCTCTTTGTATATGGGGAATTCAATTTGGCTTTTGGTTATTGCATTCATGTGAAAGACGGCAGCGTTGATCCGGAGATCGATGTCGAGCAGCTGCGTGACTATGTTGACCGTATGGTGTTGACGGTTCGTTCTGAAGAATAAACCATCTGCAAGGTCTCGGGGCAAACCCGAGGCCTTGCGTTTTTCCGGGAGAGTTTTCAGTTGGTGTGTTCGATGAAAGCTGAATTTAGGATTCTGTGCATTCTTCATTTTTGTAGCGAAAGAGTCGATATAAAAAATATAGAAGAACATTGGAGGAGTGAACATGAAAAAAGAAATGAATAATCTCCTTGGGCTTTTATTCTGTGTGACAGGGGTTTATTGCACTCTATGTTTTTTGTCAGTAGGATTGGTTGCCTATGGTGCGCTACAATATGACTTGCGCTTGTTTTCTGTTGGAAAAACGCTTGTTCCTCTCTGGTTGTTGAATCCAATGGGACTTGTTATTCCACTTATTGCACTGCGCAAAAATGAACGCAAAACACCTGTTTTCATACACATTGCTATTAACTCCGTGTGTTGGTTGGTGGCAGGAATTACTAATGTCTGTTTTTTCTGAGATATGGGAAGAGATATGCGATGACAAGAAAGGATATGATGCTCAAATGATGCTGTTTAGGGGAAGAAAAAACTATGTAATCATGCTATTGCTACTCTGTGCTTTCTGTATTGCAGTTTTTGCAGGGTGCAGCAATGAAGCTGATAAACCACTTAACAATAACACGGCAGATACAACGGAAAATCCTATGGAAGATCCCGCGGAAAGCCCTGCTCCTGAGAATAATGCAGAACCTGTGGTTTTGACAGAGCAGGAACTGGCACAGTGGACAGACTATGTCAATAGTCGGGAGAACAACGCTTTCTTACTTTCCTTTTATGACGAGCCAAATCAGATCGATTTGAACGAGCTGTTTTATACAGGCTGCGGATTGGATATGGAAAACCTGTCAGATAAGGAAGTACAGGAATATCTGGCGTGGGCAGGAGCAGATGAGGTCTACACTGAATTTACCCGTCTTACCGGAGAGCAGATCGCATCTGTGCTGAAGCTGCGTCTTGGACTGACACTGGAGGATATGGTGCAGCCTTTTGAGTGGTGTTATCTGGCCGATAGCGATGCTTATGTGATGCAGCATGGGGATTCCAATGCGCAGAATTTTACCTGCATAGCAGGAGCCCGGACCGGTAATCAGGTGGTTTTGGACTGTTTGTCTCAAATGACAGGCTCTGTTTGTCGTGTGACCTTGGTGCTTCCGGAAAACTCGGAAATCTGGATGTTTGTGTCCAATGAGGCGGTTGCAAGCGAGAGAATGGACACCGATGACAGCGATATTTCCAATGAGGATGAATCTTTTGAGGACAGCATCTTTATTTCCGATGAGGTATACAATGATGTATACGACCGTCTGGGAGCGCAAAGTACAGAACAGTTGCGCGTCTTTGCGGAAAACTATGATCGTTTTCTCCCCGAGGAAGGTATGCTGGCAGGAGGTTCTCTTGGGATCTCCGTTTATGATCTGGATAGAGATGGACAGCTGGAGCTGATGTGTACCTTTGTTCAGGGATCACTCCTTTTCTCTTGGAATGTGTTCTTCCATGCGGATGTTGAGAACGGACGGTTGATTGAGCTCGACTTAATCCCTTCGCCCGCGGATCTGGCCTTTGAAATCGAACATCCTCTGTTCTCCGAGGAATGGGCAAATGCCTATCAGGATGAACAGGGCAGAATTCTTTATATAGCTGCTGACTATGCAAGACTGGGAATGCAGGCAAGCTTCCGCACAGATGGATATTATTATGTGGAAGGCGAGAAAGTTGTGAGCGTCCCTCTACGTTCTTATCTGCTGGAGCTGAACGAAGATGGGGAGGAAACATACACTTACTATCTTCCCGACAGTGACATTCCTGTTGAGAAAGAGGAGTGGGAGAACGCCGCCCAGTCCTTCCTGACCGGGAAAACACCGCTGGATGTATCTGTTTGCTGGAAGGACGTGTATGAAGCAGAAATATCCGAAAAGAAAGTCTTAGGTTGGTTTCTGTTGCTGGCTGAGAGTTTGGACGGTGCGGTCTGATCAGTTTCATTCTGTATAAATAGCGTCCTATATCAATTTAAACCGACATAGGACGCTACACTTCTTGGGCACTCTTAACTGTCGCACGCCTTGCAGGACAAGGCTCAGCGAGAGAAAAAGCAATTTTCATAAAGCCTCCTTTGTGACAATAAAATGTGGCAAAGGAGGCGTGTAATATGAAGATTTATCTTGTTCGAAAACGACATCTGATGCTTGCGGCGGGAGCGCTGGTGGCTATGGCAATTTTTTTCACCGTGAATGTCCCATCGGCGGTGGAGGCTTCGGCTGCGACACGACAGCTGCCCATCTATTGCGTGGACCGGGATGATAATATGGTCGCTATCAGCTTTGACGCGGCATGGGGCAACGAGGACACGCAGCAGCTCATCGACATTTTGGCGAAATACAATGTAAAAACCACCTTTTTTGTAGTGGGAGAGTGGGTGGACAAATATCCGGAGTCGGTGAAGGCGCTCCATGATGCGGGACATGAGATCATGAACCACAGCAAGGATCATGCCCATTACAACAGTCTGACCACCGACGAGATCATCGCGGATATCAACGCCTGCAACGATAAGATCGAGGCGATCACCGGAGTGCGTCCCACGCTGATCCGGTGTCCATACGGTGAGTACGACGACCATGTGATCGCCGCGATCCGTTCTATCGGCATGGAGCCGATCCAGTGGGATGTTGACAGTCTGGACTGGAAAGACCTCTCCGCATCTGAGATCACCAAGCGGGTGACGGGAAAGGTGCAGTCGGGATCCATCTGCCTGTTCCATAATGCGGCGCTCCATACACCGGAGGCGCTGCCGTCCATTCTGGAGTACTTCAAGAATAACGGATTTACCGTTGTGAAGATCTCGGAGATCCTGTTGACGGGAGAATATTACATGGATCATACAGGAAAGCAGTGCCCGGCGGGGGAGTAAAAAGGCAGACTGTAACATAATCACAAAATTTTTTCAAATTTTTTCAAAAAAAGTATTAACTTTCCGAAAGGCGGGACGAAATAAAAGGTGTAAGCAGGAATTAAGCCTGCAAACACGGTTTCAACCGGTTTCGCGAACCGGATGAAATACAAGCAGCTGTCAAGCTTTCGGTGCGAATCGGCCGATCGCACCGGAGGTCAGACAGCAAAAACAAAACGGCCGGGAGCAAGGAAGCTGCCGGTAATAATGAAAAGGAGATTCTAATTATGCGTATTCAGCACAACATTATGGCTATGAACGCCAACCGCAACCTGGGCATGAACAACACCGCCCTGTCCAAGAACCTGGAGAAGCTGTCCTCCGGTTACCGCATCAACCGCGCCGGTGACGACGCTGCTGGTCTGGCTATTTCCGAGAAGATGCGCGCTGACGTCGCCATCTACGAGCAGGCTATCAACAACGCCAACGACGGTATCGCTCTGGTGCAGACCGCTGAAGGTGCACTGCAGGAAGTTCATGACATGCTCAACCGCATGGAGACCCTGCTGACCCAGGCTGCTAACGACACCTACGGTTCCGACGAGCACACCCAGATCTCCGCTGAGCTGTCCGCTCTGAAGACCGAGATCAGCCGTATCCAGAGCACCACCCTGTTCAACGGCATCACCCTGTTCGGTGGCAGTGACATCGTCTTCCAGGTCGGTGAGGGTTCCAGCAACTCCATCACTCTGAAAGCTATCTCCACTACCGTTGGTTCCTACGGCACTGTTGGCTCCGTCAGCGCTATCTCTACCGTTAAGAGCCTGATCAAGGAGGTTTCCACCAACCGTGGTAAGCTGGGTGCTATGCAGAACCGCCTCGAGCACACTGTTGAGAACCTGGGTGTCACCATGGAGAACCTGCAGAGCGCTGAGTCCCGCATCCGCGACACCGATGTTGCTTCCGAGATGATGAAGTACACCAAGAACAACATCCTGATCCAGTCCGCTCAGGCTATGCTGGCTCAGGCAAACCAGGTGCCTCAGGGCGTCCTGCAGCTGATGCAGTAATTTCGCTCAGCGAAATTTCCATTCAGCACAATAGCAAATACCTTAAAAGGGGCGGGCATTTGCCCGCCCCTTTTTCCATGAGAGGAGACCGCCCATGGCAGGAAAACACATCGACCAGATGTCCCCTGTGGAGCTTGCCCGCCGACTGGCGGAGCTGGGTGAGGGAGAAAAGGCCCTGCAGGCTTACGAGCTTGCGCTGAAACAGGAAGACACTATTCCGACAGAACGCTTTGAAGCCGCCTGTGCTGTTTTGCAGTATGGCGAGGATTACAGACCTGCTTATGACGCTTTTCTTGCCCTCTGCAACGAGGATGCACTGCGCGCCGACGCGATTTCGATCCTGACGGACGCTTTTTACGTTCCCAATGAGGAGCAGATGAAAAAGCAGTACGAAAAAAACTGCAGGCTGCTGCAGAAATACCCCTATATTTTTCGCACAGATTTTCTTCCCTTTGAGGAGCTTCCTATCAAATTTTATCCCTACGATGACAACGGCGTGATCCCGTTTTATATGGACGAGGAGCGCTTTGATAAATATATCGACTTCAACGAGCCGGTGATCCGGCACTATTTCTTCCGCGACCTTGAAAAGCCAATTCTCGCGGAGGAGATCATCTCCCACTACGAGCTTGAATACCTGCGGGACAATGTCCGCCGCAGTGACTGGGTAGGAAAGGAAAACCACATTTACCTGCACTTTGCCGATTGGGGCGTTTTCTGCTCCCATTTGCAGCATTGGGATATGAAGACGCTGCTGGAGGACGCAAAATTGGTCTTTCTAATCGGCGACGAAATTTCCCTGTACCCCATCGACTTCAAGGAACGCTTCGGTATTGATTACAGTCAGTACAGCACAAAGCCCTTTGGTATCCGGGAGATAAACCGGCTGATCTGGCATACACAGCTCTACGCCCACAATGGCGGCGATTTCTTCAGCGAGATCCTCCACGGGCATCCCTGCCTGATGGCGGATTTTTCAAGAAGCCTTGAGGAGCTGCAGGTGTCCCTTGAGCAAATGCTGAACACCGCAAAAATTATACGTGCCAATCCCCAAAAGGCAACCTGGGGTGAGTATACCCTGCAGCGTATGGACAAGCAGGTGCTGGACAGCTTTGTGGCGCTGAATAACCGCACACTGAAGGACGCTATGGCGGCCTACCATCTGGCGATGAAGAGCTTCACGGAAAATCTGGATCCTGCATCCCGTATTGCCCCGGTGATCGTTCTGCAGCCTCATTTTCTTAACATGGTATCCACCTGGGATATCCACGAGAGCGGAAAAATCATCCCAAGCTGCGCGGCGCTGGAGGAGGTTCACAAATCTCCCCTGTTTAGTGCGTTCAAGTATGTCAAGACCTTTACTCCCCTGCGTCGACCCACTACCAGTCACGCAGCAACGATCCGGTTCCTTGTGGAACACATTGCACAGCAGAATGGCATGGACGAGGCTGCCGATGATTCCGACCCGAAGAAGACAAGGCTGTATCCCGATGCGTTTCTGGACCGGATCCTGAACCGCAGCTATCTGAGGGATCCCAATGACCGGCTGATGATGGACAGCCGTATCGTACGCTTTGAAGACGGTAAGCTGAACCCGAAGGCGACCTTCACTGCGTTGGCGGAATTTCTGGATATCCCGTATACTTCCAGCATGACCTACTGTTCCAATGCGTCCGGCAGAGATCCTGTGGAATTCGTGGGAAATGCCGCGGGTTTTGACCCTGCGCCTGTTTACCGGACGTATGAGACGTACGCGGATGAATTTGAACGCCGTCTGATAGAATACACATTCCGCGACCTGTATCAGGCGTTCGGATATGATTTCCAGTATTATGACGGGGCGCCGATGAGTCAGGAGGAGGTCGAAGCACTTCTCGACCGGTGCACCACCAATTTGGAATATATCCGCCGTTCCTGGATGGATAACCGGGAAAAGCTCGCCATCCTCAATCAAATGGAAGGCGAGCAGCTGGACAACATGATCCGTCAGTGTGCGGATCAAAAAAACGAGGAGCTGAGGTCACTGCGACGTCGCGTTATCCGCATTATGCGGTTTGGTCTGCGGTTCTGCAACAAAAACGGTGATGATCTTAGCATGATCGAACCGCTTCGGTTGGATCCGGAGCTTCAGGAACAGCCACTGTATCGTTAAATCGAATTCTCTACCAAAGGAGATAGAGCTATGGCAAAACCAACCAACGAGATGACCGCCGTTGAGCTTGCCCGCCGACTGGCGGAGCTGGGCGAGGCGGAAAAAGCACTGCAAGCTTATGGACTTGCGCTGAAACAGGAGGATACCGCTCCGGCAGACCGTTTTGAGGCTGCCTGCGCCGTTTTGCAGTATGGCGAGGATTACAGACCTGCTTATGACGCATTCCTTTCCCTCTGCAACGAGGAGGCACTGCACGCCGACGCGCTCTCCATCCTGACGGATGCTTTTTACGCGCCCAACCAGGAGCAGATGAAGAAGCGGTATGAAAAAAACTGCAAGCTTTTGAAAAAATATCCCTACATCTTCCGTACAGATTTTCTCCCCTTCGAGGAGCTTCCCATCAAGTTTTATCCCTACGATGACAACGGTGTGATTCCTTTTCACGTCAGAGAAGAGAGATTTGATGGATATACCGACTTCGATGAGCCGGTGGTTCGGCATTACTTCTTCCGCGATCTTGAAAAACCTGTTCTGGCAGAGGAGATCGTGTCCCACTATGAGCTGGAGTACCTAAAGGACAATGTCCGCCGCAGTGACTGGGTAGGAAAGGAAAATCATATTTATCTGCACTATGCTGATTGGGGCGTTTTCTGTTCTCACCTGCAGCATTGGGATATGAAGACGCTGCTGGAGGAGTCAAAATTTGTGTTCCTGATGGGGGATGAGATCGGCATGTACCCCATCGACTTCAAGGAACGCTTTGGTATTGATTACAGCCAGTACAAGGTAAAGTCGCTCGGTATTCGCGAGATCCATAAGATCATCTGGCACACGCAGCTGTACTGTCACAACGGCGGCGACTTTTTTAACGAGGTGCTTCACGGTCATCCTTATCTTTTGGCGGATACCTCTGCCATGTTCAAGGATACTCTGGAAACCTTCCGGTTGTTTGCACAAAGCGCCGATACCATCGCAAAAAACAGGGCGGGGGATCGCTGGGATGACTATACATTGGAAATCATGGACCGTGCGATCCTGGAGGAACTGGTTACTCTTCGCCACCGTTCCCTGAAGGACTGCGTGGTGGCATATTATTTGGGACAAAAGAAATATACCCGCCATCTGGATCCCAATTCCCGCATTGTTCCGGCTATCATTTATCAGCCCCATTTTGGTACCATGAATTTCAGATGGGAGATTCGGGAATCCGGTAGGATCTATCCCTACTGCAGCGCATTTGAGGACATCAAGGCATCCGGTCTGCTCCAACAGTTCAAGTATATCAAGACCTTTACGCCCATGCGCCGCCCTACCACCAGTCATGGCGCTACGGTGCGCTTTATGCAGAAGCAGGTGGAGCAGGGATATGCCTATTCAAAAACCTGGGAGACGGCGGGCGACAAGCCTGCTATCATGTCAGACCCCTATTTCGATCGCATTATGAACCGGAGCTTCATGGTTGATGTTACGGACCGGCTGGTTGCAGACAATCGTCTGGTTCGCTTTGAGGACGGAAAGACGAATCCTACCGCTGTTTTTACTGCGCTGGCAGAATTCATGGACGTTCCTTACACGAAAACGATGACGTATTGCTCTGACGAAGAGGGCATCGACCCCGTTTATGAGGGGGTTGCTGTGGGCTTCGACCCAGCACCTGCGTATCGGACATACGAAGATTTTTCTGATGAAAGCGAACGTATTCTGGCGGAATACCTGCTGCGTGACCTGTATGAGTTCTACGGATATGATTTCCGATACTACGATGGAAAACCCATGACGCAGGAAGAAATCGAGACGATGCTGGAGCAGTGCAGATGTAATCTGGATCTGATCGAAAAGTCGTGGTGGGCCGGCCGAGAAAAGTTGGGCAGGCTTCATGATCTGGAGGGCGAGGCTCTTGACCGAATGATAAAAGATTCGGCGGAAAAAAATGTTGCAAAACAGAAAGAGGTGCGTTTGATCGCTATTCGCATTCTGCGCCATGGTCTGCATTTTTGCAGCGCAGATGGCAAGCCTCTTCGCATGATGGAGCCGCTGAAGCTTGATCCCGCCCTTTTGCAGACCGAGCTTTACCATTAAAAGTTAACAGAAAACAATAGCAAGAAACAGAGAGTGCCGCAAACGATATGCGGCACTCTCTGTTTACGTCCAAGCCCCAATTTGACGGAGTGGGGAAGATGGATCATCTTATCTTTTGGTGAAAATTGACGATATATAGATTGTGGAAATATTAAGCCGTGGAAGGATCTGCGGCGATCAATACGGAAGGAACCGAAATGGATATGAACGAAACAAAAGGAACTGTATACTTCTTCACCGGACTGTCCGGCGCGGGCAAAACGACCATCGGCAGTCTGTTTCACTCCCGTCTGAAGGCGAAAAAGCCCAACGTTGTGCGGCTGGACGGCGATCTGTTCCGTCCCGTTTATCTGGAGGATATCGGCTATGGCGACGATGACCGCCGCCGCGGTGCCCAGCGCACCTTCCGCGTGTGCAAAATGCTCGCCGATCAGGGCATCGATGTGGTGGTCTGTACTATCTCCATGTACGACGAGGTGCGGCGCTGGAATCGTGAGAATATCGACAATTACAAGGAGATCTATATCCGCGTCACCAAGGAGACCCTGCTGAAGCGCAATCAGAAGAAGCTCTACAGCGAAGGCAAAAATGTCGTTGGCGTGGATCTGCCCTTTGATGAGCCGAAAGAAAGCGATATCGTTGTACAGAATGACGGTGACAGAACTCCTCTTGAGATCGTTGAGGAGTTGGAGCGGGAGTTTTCCCTTTCCTGAACAGCAAAGGAGATGAACTACGATGAAGGCATTGATTTTGAATTCCGGCATGGGGCACCGCATGGGTGTACTTACCTCAGAACATCCCAAGTGCATGACGGAGATTGCCAGAGGGGAAACCATCCTCAGCCGCCAGCTTCGTCTTCTCTGTGACGCGGGCATCAGCGAGGTGGTCATGACCACGGGGTACTTTGATGAGGTGTTGGTCAAATACTGTGCCTCTCTGGAATTGCCGCTGAATATAACCTTTGTCAACAATCCGCTGTTTGACAGCACCAATTATATCTATTCTATCCATTGCGCCCGCGAGCAGCTGGCGGGAGATGACATTATTCTGATGCACGGCGATCTGGTATTTGAAGCACTTGTGCTGGACGCGGTGATCGCAAGCGAGAGAAGCTGCATGACGGTCAGCTCCACGCTGCCCCTGCCGGAAAAAGACTTCAAGGCTGTGGTGCGGAACGAGAGGATCGAGGCAGTCGGCATTGAGTTCTTCACGGATGCGCTGGCTGCCCAGCCGCTTTACAAGCTGCGCAGAGAGGACTTTGCTGTTTGGCTTGATGAGATCGCACGATTCTGTGAGGGCGGCGATCGGAAGTGTTATGCCGAAAATGCATTCAACCGTGTGTCCGACCGCTGTGAGATCTATCCGCTGGACGTTAAAAATGCTCTGTGTGCGGAGATCGACACACCGGAAGATCTTGCTGAGATCTCGGCTCGTCTGGAACAGCTTGCAAAGCGCACGGTATACATGTGCTTTTCCACCGATATGCTCCACAGCGGACATATCCGGCTCATCAAAAAGGGCGCAAGACTGGGAAGACTCATCATCGGTGTTCTTTCCGACGAAGCAGTTGCGAGCTATAAACGGTTCCCGCTGATCCCCTGTGAGGAAAGAAAATCCCTTTTTGAGAATATCAGCGGTGTTTACCGCGTTGTGGAGCAGAAAGAACTCAGTTATGCGGAAAATCTTCGCTTGCTGCGCCCTGATTATGTTGTTCACGGCGATGATTGGCGTGAAGGCTTCCAGAAGCCCATCCGCGATGAGGTGGTCTCGGTTCTGGCAGAGTATGGTGGACAGCTGGTGGAATATCCCTATTCCAAAGACGAGAAATATGCTGAATTGGACAAGGCCAGCCGCGCGCAGCTTGCGATGCCCGATATGCGCCGGGGACGGTTGAAGAAGCTCATCAACATGAAGGGCACCGTTACCGCGCTGGAGGCGCATAGCGGTATCACCGGACTGATCGCGGAGAAAACCACCGTTTTGCAGGATGGAAAGACCTATCAGTTTGACGCTATGTGGGTGTCTTCCCTGTGCGACTCCACCGCAAAGGGAAAGCCGGACATTGAGCTGGTGGATATGACCTCCCGCTTTCGCACGATCGACGATATTATGGAAGTTACCACCAAGCCGATCATCTTTGACGGCGATACGGGCGGTCTGACCGAGCACTTTGTCTATACGGTGAAGACGCTGGAGCGCATGGGCGTTTCTATGATCATCATCGAGGATAAGACGGGACTGAAGAAAAACTCGCTGTTTGGTGCGGAGGTTGCCCAGACGCAAGATTCCATTGAAAACTTCAGCGAGAAGATCCGCGCGGGAAAGCGGGCGCAGAAGACTGCGGATTTCATGATCTGCGCCAGAATCGAAAGCCTTATTCTGGAACGCGGCATGGAGGATGCACTGGAGCGCGCGTTCGCGTTTGTAGACGCGGGAGCGGATGCGATCATGATCCACAGCAGAAAGAAAGACCCCGCCGAGATCTTTGAATTTGTGGAAAAATTCCGCGCGGTGAATACCGTTACGCCCATCGTGGTCGTTCCGACTTCCTTTAACTCGGTTACGGAGGAGGAGTTCAAGCGCCGGGGCGTGAATGTGGTCATCTACGCAAACCAGTTGACAAGAAGTGGATTTCCTGCTATGCAGAAGACCGCACAGACGATCCTGACCCATCACCGCGCCAAGGAAGCGGACGATATGTGCATGTCTATCAAGGAGATCATCACGCTGATCCCTGAGGATCTGTAAGTCGTGGGAGGCAGATATGAAGGTTGAAAAGTTTTGCGAGCTTTTGGGCGCGGATTTTTATGCCGGAGTTCCAGATTCCCAGCTCAAGGCACTGTGCAATTACCTAATGTATACCTATGGTGTGGATGGCAGCCATCACATGATCGCCGCAAATGAAGGAAATTGTGCTGCACTTGCGGCGGGCTACCATCTGGCAACGGGAAAGACTCCGGTCGTATATATGCAGAACAGCGGAGAAGGAAATATCATCAATCCGGTCGCATCGCTCTTGAATGATAAGGTTTACGCAATTCCTGCGATTTTTGTGATCGGCTGGCGCGGTGAGCCGGGGGTTCACGATGAGCCGCAGCATATCTATCAGGGCGAAGTAACGCTCAAACTGTTGGAGGATATGGATATCCGGTATTTCGTTGTAGGCAGCGATACCACGGAGGATACGATCGCATCGGTCATGGCAGACTTCAAAAATGAACTTGCATGTGGAAAACAGGTCGCTTTTGTGATTCGGAAGGGCGCGTTTTCCTTTGACGAAAAGGTCACCTATCAAAATGACCATACTCTGCGCCGGGAAGAGGTCATCCGTCATATCGTGTCCGTTTCAAAAACAGATCCCATTGTTTCCACCACCGGAAAAGCCAGCCGAGAGCTTTTTGAGATCCGCGAGGCAAACGGCGAGGGGCATGGCTGTGACTTCCTGACGGTTGGGTCTATGGGACACAGTTCGTCCATCGCGCTGGGCATCGCACTGCAGAAGACTGATAAGACGGTATGGTGTATCGACGGTGACGGTGCTGTTTTGATGCATATGGGGGCGATGGCGGTTCTGGGCAGCCGGAAGCCGAATAATGTGATCCATGTAGTCATCAACAATGGCGCGCATGAAACCGTGGGCGGTATGCCTACTGTGGCGAGCGAAGTGGATCTTGTTGCTGTTGCCAAGGCTTGTGGGTATCCCTACGCGGTCAGTGTTTCCGATGAAGCTGCGCTGGATCAGGAGCTTCTGGCGGCAAAGACGCGCGGTGAGCTGAGCTTTATTGAGGTCAAGTGCGCCATCGGTTCCCGGACTGACCTGGGCAGACCGACAACAACACCCATCGAAAACAAACGGGATATGATGCTGCATTTAAAAACATAATTTTTTGACAGATAAGAAGGTGTGCTGCACGGTTGCAGCACACCTTCTGCAGCGTGTCGAAAAAGTCATTGACTTTTTCAGACACGCTGCAAAAATGCCGATACTTTTGTGTCGCTATGCTCCACAAAAGTTCGCGCTTCGCTTGTCGCACGCCTTGCGGCGCAAGGCTTAGCGAGGCATTCGATCTGATTTGAGGCGGGCTTCGCCCCCTCAAGCTCCCTGTGCATTTGGGGAGATGTTTCATTCAAATAATAGTTTTTCGACAGACTGAAGAAGGTGTGCTGCACGGTTGCAGCACACCTTCTTATCGAATGGATATTTTTAGGAAGACTTATCAAGGCAAAATCCGCAGTACGCGCTCGGTGACCATCTGCTTGCGCATATACAGTCTGGGCACGCGCTTTCCAACGGCGCACAGCAGCTCATAGGGGATGGTATTCGCCATTTCAGCCAAAAGGTCAACAGGCTGTTTGCTGCCGAAGATCTCCACCTCACATCCGGGGGCGACCTGCGGCAAATGGCTCAGGTCGATCATCATCATATCCATGCAGATCCGGCCGCGGACGGGGGCTTCGCCCCAGGGGGTCTGCACTTGAAGCTGATTGGAAAGGGAGCGCATCAGACCATCCGCGTAGCCGATGGGAAGAACGCCGATGCGGGATTCATTCTCCGTGCGGTAGGTCCTGCCATAGCTGACATACGATCCCTCGTCAAAGGTTTTGACGGAGGTGACGCTGGATTTCAGCGCCATGACAGGCTTGAGCTCCAGCTCGCGGGCACCCGCGCCGTAGCCGTAGAGCAGAAGTCCGCATCGAACCATGTCCAAATGCATTTCCGGATAGTGGAAGATCGCGCCGCTGTTGGCGCAGTGCCGGATGGGGAAGTGCTTGCCGCGCTTTTCCAATTCATTGATGACGGACATGAAGATAGAAAACTGTTCTCTCGTGTACGCCTCATTTTCCGCGTCCGCATCGTCGGCTGCGGCGAAGTGGGTGAAGATACCCTCAGTTTCCAGATTAGGAAGCTCGCAGATGCGCTCAATGGCGCTGACACCGCGGGAAAAATGGGGTTTACGAGCCAGAACACCCAGTCGTGACATGCCGGTATCCACCTTGACATGGATCTTCAGAACGCCGCCGCAGGCACCGGCGACCTCGCTGTATTCCCGGGCGATCTCGTCATTTGCGGCGGTCTGTGTGACACCGTACTGAATGAGCCAGGGAACCATCGACGCGGGGGTGTGTCCCAAGATCAAAATAGGAGTGCGGATGCCGACTCTGCGCAGCTCTCTCGCCTCATCCAGACTGGAGACCGCCAGATAATCCGCTCCCAGACGCTCCAGCTCACGGGCGATCTGAACGGCACCGTGGCCGTAGGCGTCTGCCTTCACCACACCAAGGTATTTTACGCCGGGTCCGATCAGCTCCCGGATCTTCTGATAGTTGTATTCCAGCGCATCCAGGTCGATCTCAGCCCAGGTGCGCTTCAAATTCAAATCCATAGCAGTACTCCATATATGAAAAATAAAAAAAGAGGGGATCGAACCGGTTCGGGTTCGATCCCCGCTGCCTCAAGGGAAAGCATACATCAAATTGAAACCGTTGTCAATTTCCGAATGAATGTTTCCCTCCGGATGTAATTTGGAGGCTGCACTTACTCTACAGAGCGGTAAGTACGCTCCATGGCGTAGGAGATCATGGCATCGGACAATTCCTCGTTGGAGACGCCGGTGGCCTCCCACAGCTTGGGATACATACTGATGTTTGTGAAGCCGGGCAGGGTGTTGATCTCGTTGAAGACGGGAGTGCCGTCCGCAGTCAGAAAGAAGTCCACGCGGGACATGCAGCTGCATTCCAGCACGGTATAGATCGTGAGGGCTGCCTGACGCAGGCTTTCCTGCTCCTCGGGCTGGATATCTGCGGGAATCTGGGTGCGGGACGCGCTGTTGATATACTTGGCGGAGTAATCGTAAAAATCGTTGGCGGAGAGCACCTCGCCCACAATGGATGCCTTGGGGACGTGGTTGCCCATCACGGCGACTTCCACCTCACGTCCGACGATAGCTTCCTCGATCAGCACCTTGTCATCATGCTTTAGCGCCACATCCAGAGCGTCTTTGAGTTCATTCCATTCTCGCACCTTGGTGACACCGACGGACGAGCCTGCGGAGCAGGGCTTTACGAACAGGGGGCAGCGGTTTGCAAAATAGTTCTGAATTGCGTTCAGCTCACCGGCGGGATCAGCAAGATAGATATGCTTGCGGAGCAGATAGTAATCTGCCTGCCGGATGCCGGTTTTTTCCACTGCCAGCTTGGTCTGGGACTTATCCATGGCGACGGCGGAGGAGCAGACACCGGGACCGACATAGGGAAGGCCCGCCAGCTCAAAAAGTCCCTGAATGGTGCCGTCTTCGCCGTATTTGCCGTGGAGCACAGGCCACACGCAGTCAACCTTCTGCAGCTCAACGCCATCCGGCTTTTTCAGAAGGATGCCGCCGTCCTCACGGTCGGGGGAAAGCACGGCGGGGATATTGTCCGCAAGCTTTTCCCAGGAGCCGTCAAGGATCTCGGCAGGGGCGGCATTGGTTTTCATCCAGCGGCCGCTCTTGGTGATGCCGATCTGGAGAACGTTATATTTCTCCCGGTTGATGGAGGGGATGATGGAGGCGGCGGATTTGCGGGAGATCTCATGCTCCGTGCTGGTGCCGCCAAAAATAACGAGAATGGTTTTCATTCCTTCGGACTCGCTTTCCTAATCAAGATTTATCAAAAATGGGGATATCAGCTCAGTTCAAGCTGACCGGTGTAGAGCTGATAATACTTTCCACCCTGCTCCAGAAGCTCCGCGTGGTCGCCGCGCTCGATGATCTCGCCCTGCTCCAGAACAAGGATCGCCTTGGCGTTGCGCACCGTGGACAGGCGGTGGGCGATGACGAACACGGTGCGGTCCTGCATCAGTCTGTCCATGCCCTTTTCGATGAGCTTTTCGGTGCGGGTGTCGATAGAGCTGGTGGCTTCGTCAAGGATCAGTACCGGGGGATCGGCAACAGCAGCGCGGGCGATGGCAAGAAGCTGGCGCTCACCCTGGCTGAGGTTGCCGCCGTCGTCAGTGATCCAGGTGTCGTAGCCGTTGGGAAGATGGCGAATGAAGGTATCTGCGTTGGCAAGCTTTGCCGCGGCACGGACCTCCTCATCGGTGGCATCCAGCTTGCCGTAGCGGATATTGTCCGCAATGGTGCCGGTAAACAGATGGGTATCCTGCAGAACGATGCCCAGAGAGCGGCGCAGGCTGTCCTTGCTGATATCCTGCACGTTGATGCCATCGTAGGTGATGGTGCCGCTCTCGATCTCGTAGAAGCGGTTGATCAAATTGGTGATGGTGGTCTTTCCCGCACCGGTGGAGCCGACAAAGGCGATCTTCTGACCGGGCTTGGCGTAGAGACTGATGCCGTGGAGGATGCGCTTTTCGGGGACATAGCTGAATATAACGTCCTTGAAGCGCACGTCGCCCCTGAGGGGAGTCAGAGTGCCGTCGGGGGACTTCCATGCCCAGCCGTCGCCGCGCTGTGCCTGTTCGGTAAGGGTGCCGTCAGCGTTGCGGTGGACGTTTACCAGAGTGACCTTGCCCTCGTCCAGCTCGGGCGTGGTTTCCATGACCTCAAACACACGCTCCGCGCCGGCGATGGCGGAGAGAACGCTGTTGACCTGCTGGCTCATCATGCCGATGGGCTGGCTGACCTGACGGACATAGTTGAGATACACCACCAGAGAGCCAAGCTCCATGCCGGTGGAGATCGCCACCAGCGCGCCGACGCAGCAGGTAAGGGCGTAGTTGAAGTGGCTCATGTTGTTGGAGATGGGACCCATGGAGTTGGCAAGACTCTGGGCGCTGGTGGCATTGAAGCGGAACGCCTCGTTGCGCGTGTCGAAGCCTTCGCGGGCCTTCTGTTCATAGTTGAAGACCTTGATGACCTTCTGACCCTCGATCATCTCCTCGATATAGCCGTTCAAAGCACCCAGACTTTGCTGCTGTGCCTTGAAGAATTTGCGGGTCCTCTTGCCGAATGCCATTACGATGAAGAACATCAGCGCGAGAATGAACACTGTGACCAGAAACAGCAGGGGGTTGAGATAGAGCATGACGGCAACGATGCCGGTGAAGGTCACTGTATTGGACACCAGATTGATCAGACCGTTGTTGAGGATCTCAGTGATGGCATCTACGTCGTTGGTATAGCGGCTCATAAGATCGCCGTGGGTGTTGGTGTCAAAATAGCTCAAGGGGAGGCGCTGCATCTTCACGAACAGATCCTGACGGATGGCGTGGGTAGTACGCTGGGAAACGCGGACCATGATGCGGGCGTAGGTGAAGCTAAGCAGCGCGCCGGTGACATACACCAGCGCCATAAGAACCAGCGTTTTGGCAAGACGCTCGTAGTCACCGGGGACGATACACTCATCAATCAGCGGCTTGAGCAGATAGGAGCCGTAAATGGAGCACAGTGAGTTGAGCACAACGCACAGTGCCACCAGAATGAGCAGCCATCTGGAGCGTCCTACATAGCCAAGGAGCGTTCCGATGGTTTTTTTCAGATTTTTGGGCTTCTGGAAGCCGCGTCCGGGACCATGTCCGCCGCCGGGACCGCGTTTGGGAGGATTAGCCATTTTCCATCGCTCCTTCCTGCTGGGATTGGTAGACATCGCGGTAGATCTCGCTCTTTTTCATCAGCTCGGCGTGGGTGCCGGTGGCGCTGATCTTACCGTCGTCCATGACAACGATCAGATCGGCATCCATGATGGAGATGATGCGCTGGGCGATGATGATCTTGGTGGTGCCGGGGAGACCGGTGCGGAGAGCATCGCGGATCTTCGCGTCCGTGGCGGTATCCACCGCGCTGGTGGAGTCGTCAAGGATCAGCACACGGGGCTTTTTCAAAATGGCGCGGGCGATGCACAGGCGCTGCTTCTGACCGCCGGATACATTGACGCCGCCCTGTCCCAGATCGGTCTCGTAGCCCTCGGGCATACGGTGGATGAACTCGGCGGCGCAGGCAGCCTCGCAGGCGGCCTCGATCTCCTCATCGGTGGCATCAGCATTGCCCCAGAGAAGGTTTGACTTGATGGAGCCGGAGAACAGGGTGTTTTTTTGCAGAACCATCGCACAGGCATCGCGCAGGTTTTCCATCGTGTACTCACCAACGGGTCGTCCGCCGACGCGTACGGTGCCTTGCTGCGCCTCGTACAGACGGGGAATGAGCTGCACCAGCGTGGATTTCGCGCTGCCTGTGGCACCGAGAATACCAACGGTCATGCCGCTCTTAATGTGCAGGTCAATGTCCTCCAGATTCCACTCGGTACCCTCGGTATTATACTTGAACCAGACGTGGTCAAAGTCGATGGAGCCGTCGGTAACGGTGAGGGAGGGATCGCCGCTTTCGTCTGTAATGTCGGGCTTTTCGTCCAGAACCTCGATAATACGCTTTGCACAGGCGATGGAACGGGTCATCATCATCATCATCATGGACACCATCATCAGGCTGGAGAGGATCTGAGTAATATATGTGAAGAAGGAGGAAAGAAGACCGACCTCCAGCTCACCGCTCTGCACCATGGGCGCGCCGAACCACATGACGGCGATAATTGTGCCGTAGGTGATGAGCATCATGGCGGGACTGCTGATCGTCACAAGTCCAAACGCCTTTTCAGCAATGGCACGCAGCGCGTCATTGCGCTTTTTGAATTTCTCAGCCTCGTGATCCTGACGGACGAAGGACTTCACCACGCGGATGGCGGAGAGGTTTTCCTGCACCACCAGATTGAGATCGTCCGTTTTGCCCTGCAGCTTGCCAAAGAGGGGACTGATAGTGGTCAGCATCAGAATGATACCAACCATCAGCAGAGGGATGGACACCAGAAAGACGCTGGAGAGCTTCAGACTGATGGTGGTCGCCAGCACCAGCGCGGAGATCAGCATCATGGGGGCGCGCACCATCATGCGCATACTCATGGCAAGGGTCATCTGCATGTGGCTGCAGTCGTTGGTCAGACGGGTGACCAGCGAGGCGGTGGAGAATTTCTCGATATTGCGGAAGGCAAAGGTCTGGATATGGTCATACTGCGCCTGACGAAGCTGAGCGCCGAAGCCCTGACCTGCCCGGGCGGCGAGAAATGCCGCAGCGATGCCCAGAAACATGGAGAAGAATGCCATCACGATCATCAGCGCGCCAAAGCGCAGGATGTAGCTGACATCGCGGTTGGCGATACCGGTGTCCACGATGCCTGCCATGATGAGGGGCATGATCATTTCCACAACAGCTTCCGAAGCGGCGCACAGCGCGCCGAGAAAGACGTATTTCCGATACCCTCTGGTGTAGGGCCAAAGCTTCTTGATCACTGGTTGCATACCTCGCTTTCCAGATGCTGGATGATCCTCCTGAGAAGACCATCCAGCACGACCTGTTCCTCCTCAGTCAGATCGGCAAGAACAGTTTTGTCCGTCTGATCCAGCGCTTCACGGAAGGAATCCACCATTACGGCGCCCTTTTCAGTCAGATGCAGCAGGCGGCAGCGTCCGTCGCTGGGACAGGAGCAGCGTGTGATGTATTCTTTCTCCAGAAGGCGGTCTACGATTCCGTTGATCGTGGACGGCTTCAGCCGCATAGCGCGCTCCAGATCGCGCTGAGTGATGTTCTCGTCGCGGTGTTTGGAGAGATAGATCAGCGCAGAGGACTGTACCGGAGTAACATCATAGCCGCGCCTGCGCAGCTCGTTATCCAGATGCAGCTTGGCAAGACGTCCGCAGCAGCCGAGCATCCTTCCCAGATTATTAGTATCCAAAGGCAAGGCACCTCCTGTAAAAAAGTTAGCTTACTAAATATAATCTATTTTTATGCAATAGTCAAGATGTGTTTTGGGTCAGTTTTGAATATGCTGTGAACATTTCGTAAACATCCATCCGGATGAATTGACTTTCGGGAGAGAATGTATTATGTTAATCACATAAAGTCTTTCTTCTTATTTCTCTCTCTCTTTTCAAAGGGAACCGCCGCGGAATATTCTGTTCCGCGGCGGTTTCTTTTAAACCATGTTTTTTATTTGCCAAAATCAGCGGCAACCTTTTTGAGCATATCACGGATGGGCAGATGGTAGGGGCAGCGGGTCTCGCACACGCCGCACTCCACGCAGTCACCTGCCTTAGCGGAAAGTCCCTCGTAGCGGCCTCTTGCCCAGTCCTCCAGACCGTAGCGTCTGAGGTAGCCCTGGAACAGGAACGCGCCGGAGATGTTAATGCCCACGGTGCAGGGAGCGCAGTAATTGCAGCGGCGGCAGAAATTGGTGCCCAGTTCGCTGCGGATCTTGTCAATAGCGGCAAGCTCGTCGGCAGAGAGGGGAGCGGTGTCAGCCACTGCCTCCATATTCTGCTTGACCTCGTCGACACTGTACATGCCGGGGATGGTGATGGTCACAGCCTCGTTGGCGCAGACATAGCGCAGCGCCAGACGGCCATCCTCAATGGCACCGCCGGCGAGAGGCTTCATGTCGATGAAGGCGATGTTCTTCTCCTTCAGACGGCGCATCAAGTCTTCGCCCTGGCTTTCAACGATATTGTAGGGGAACATGAAGGTCTCGACCCAGGGAAGCTCCAGCGCCTTTTCAAAGACCGCGAGGGAGTGGGCAGTCAGACCGATATGACCGATCTTGCCGGCTGCCTTTGCTTCCAGCAGAGCCTCCAATGCACCGCCCTCGGCACAGATCTGGTCGAGCTGCTCCAGAGAGGGGTTGTGGCACTGGTAAATGTCGATATAATCGGTGCGGAGGTTTTTCAAGCTGATTTCAATGTCCTTTGCCATGCTCTCCTTATCGCGGGACATGGATTTGGTGGCGAGGATAAAGTCCTTGCGGAAGCCTTCGATCGCCTGACCGATCAGCTCCTCACTGACGGTGTAGCCCCGGGCGGTGTCGATGTAGTTGATGCCTGCGCTATGTACGGCATCCAGCAGGTTTTTTGCCTCCTCTGCATTGATGCGCTGAATGGGAATGCCGCCAAAGCCGAGGCGGGATACGCGAAGACCGGTTTTACCGAGCGTAATATACTCCATGATTATCTCCTCCTGTATATTTGTTTTGTGTGCCGAAGCCGTTTGTTCGACTCCGGCACATTGTTTTATTCCGTTTCGTTTGTGGGTGTGTCGGCGACCTCCTGCTCTTCCTGTTCGGTGGGGACGGGGGAAGAAACGGGTTCGTCGAGCATGGCGATGTGCCGGGCAGCGGGCTCAATAGTGGGGTCGCCTGCGGCCTTCACGCCGTAATACTCCTCCTGCTCAGGATCGCGTCCATCCAGGATCGCCATCATTTGAGCGCCGGTGATGGTTTCCTTCTTGATGAGGTATCCGGCGACATTATCCAGCATCTCACGGTTCTGGCGAAGCAGCTCCATTGCCTCGTCGTGGCAGTTCTGCAGAAGACTCACCACCTCGCGGTCGGCGGCGGCAAAGGTCTCCTGCGCGCAGTTCATGCTGTAGCCGCCGTCCAGATACTGGCTTTGGACAGTGCCCAGTGCCATCATGCCGAATTTTTCGCTCATGCCGAAGCGGGCGACCAGATTGCGTGCAAGCTCCGTGGCGCGTTCAATATCGTTGGCGGCACCGGAGGTCTGGGTGTTAAAGACAAGCTCCTCGGCGCAGCGGCCTGCAAGAAGGGTGCGAATTTCGGTGAGAATGTCGTCTTTGCTCATGAGGAATTTTTCTTCCTCGGGCAGATGCAGGGTGTAGCCCAGTGTGCCCTCGGTGTGAGGGACGATGGTGATCTTGGTGACGGGCTGGGCGTTTTTCTGCTTCGCGGCGGCGAGAGCGTGACCAACCTCGTGGTAGGCGATAATACGCTTTTCCTGCTCGGTGATGACGGTGCCCTTTTTCTCGGCACCGGCGATGACGACCTCGAAGGAGGCGAGAAGATCTTCCTGATTGACCGCGTGGCGGCCGTGACGAACAGCACGCAGAGCGGCTTCGTTGACCATGTTGGCAAGGTCAGCACCGACGCAGCCGGCAGTGGCGGTGGCGAGCTTGTCGAGATCAACATCCTCGGCAAGCCGGATCTTTCTGGTATGGACCTGCAGAGTGGCAAGTCTGCCTGCAAGGTTGGGGCGGTCAACGGTGATGCGGCGGTCGAAGCGTCCGGGACGCAGCAGCGCCTTATCCAGCACCTCGGGGCGGTTGGTGGCGGCGAGGACGATGATGCCCTTGCTGGGGTCAAAGCCATCCATTTCCGCGAGAAGCTGGTTGAGGGTCTGCTCCCGCTCGTCGTTGCCGCCGCCGAAGCGGCTGTCACGGGTCTTGCCGATAGCGTCGATCTCGTCAATAAAGATGATGCAGGGAGCGACCTTCGCCGCCTCCTGGAACAGGTCGCGCACACGGCTTGCGCCGACACCCACGAACATCTCCACGAAGCCGGAGCCGGAGATGGAGAAGAAGGGGACACCGGCTTCTCCGGCGACTGCCTTTGCCAGCAGGGTCTTACCGGTACCGGGAGAGCCGACCAGCAGCGCGCCGCGGGGGAGCTTGGCGCCGATGGCGGTGTATTTTCCGGGGTTATGGAGGAAATCAATGATCTCCACCAGAGATTCCTTGGCTTCATCCTGTCCCGCCACATCGGCAAAGGTCACACCGGTGGTCTTTTCCATGTAGACCTTGGCGTTTGCCTTGCCCACACTGCCCATGCCGCCGATGCCGCCGCCCCGGCGGGTCATCAGGTTCATCATCAGCGCGAAGAGTCCGATCATCAGCACAAAGGGCAGAATGTAGGAGATCATAAACTCCAGCACGGGGGACATCTGGGGGATATAGGGGTTGGTATAGGTGACATCGTGTGCATCCAGAAAATCCTGCAGGTCGGCATCGTAGCTGCCAAGCTGCATGGTGAAGAGGACGAAGTCCTTGTCGTAGGTCTTGCCCTTTTCATCGGTGTAGACATACCCCTCCACCGTGGTGATCTGCAGCATTCCCTCAGTGAAGATGACCTCGTCCACCTTGCCGTCCTCCACGAGGTCGATGAACTCGCTGTAGGGGATCTCGTGGGTCGTGGCGGCGACGTTTGCCTGCTGGCTGTAGTCGGACAGGAAGTTGAGCGCGATGGTCAGCACCAGCGCCCAGCCCAGCAGTGTAAACAGACCGCGCAGGTTCTTGCGGTTTTTATTGTCGTTATTCGGATTGCCGCCGGGCTTGTTTTGATTTTCGTTCATTGCGTTCTCCTTTATCGCTAGGGGGATATCCCTTTTCTTACCAATTCCTTATGGTATCATAAAAATACGCCGTCCACAAGAACATGATGTGGATTTTCTGTGAAATTTCTATGAATACCTCTTTATTCCACCGCCGCAGTTGTGTTATACTAAAAACTGATCGTGGAATAAACGCTCCATTGCGTCAACAGATATCATAAGGAGTTTTTTATGAAAGAATACAGAGAAGATTTTGAAAAAAATACCGGGGGCGAGGGCTTGATCGAGGGGCGCAACGCCGTCACCGAGGCACTGCGCGCGGGAACGCCCATCGACAAGGTCTATATTGCCCGGGGCGAGACCGACCGCACGCTGGGCCGCATCGCCGCCGAGGCAAAAAAGGCGGGACTGGTGGTGGTGGACGTTGACCGCCGCAAGCTGGACGCCATGAGCGCCACCCACAGCCATCAGGGTGTCATTGCCGTTGCTGCCGCCCATGCGTACGCCGGTATCGAGGATATTTTTGCACGGGCGGAGGAGCGGGGGGAGAAGCCCTTGATCGTTGTTTGCGACGAGATATCCGATCCCCATAACCTCGGTGCCATCATTCGTACCGCAGAATGCGCCGGTGCTCACGGTGTTATCATCCCCAAGCGCCGCAGCGCAGGTGTGACAAGCGTTGTGGCGAAGACCAGCGCGGGCGCGGTGAGCTATATGCCTGTTGCCCGCGTGCCCAACATTCCGGCACTTCTCAAGGATCTGCAGAAGCAGGGCGTGTGGGTTTTCGGCACCGCCGCCGAGGGCAATACCACCCTTTATTCCGCCGATCTCAAGGGCGCTGCTGCCATCGTTATCGGCAGCGAGGGCGACGGTATGAGCCGTCTGGTGCGGGAAAACTGTGATTTCCTTGTCAGCATCCCCATGAAGGGACAGATCTCCTCGCTGAATGCCTCCGCCGCCGCGGCGATCCTTCTGTACGAAGCGGTTCGCCAGCGTATCTCGTAATATTTCGGCATGAACGGTAAGGAAAAAAATACAACCGGGTCGTCCTATGATCTGATGCAGGATACCCAGTATCTTCTGCGGGATCTGGACGAACTGACAAGCGAGTCCTACGCGCTGGAGGATATCCTTGCGGAATTCGGCAGTGAGGGAAATGCGACTGCGGATAGAGTCGAGGAAGCTCCGGAGGAGGAGCTTTCGGAGATTTTCGAGGAAGCACCCGATGAGGAGCCTGTTCCCGATCCTCAGACGCTTCCGGTGGTGGATGCACTGCATCCCAAGGTCATCGCTTTTCCGGGTATCCCGGCAGAAGAAGCTGATGCCAATGCTGAAGACACACAGGTGCTGATCGACATGCGGGAGTACGAGGAGGAAGCGCCGCCGGAGGAAGTTTCCCCCGAGGAGCTGTTCGGGCTTAGCCGGGAATCTGTTTCCGAGGAGGAGCCGGAGCCGCCGACGGTAGAGGAGCAGAGCACAGAGCCGAAGCCTCTGACTATGGAGGACATCGTTGCCAGCACAGTGGACGCGGTGAAGGCAGAGCAGGAGCAGGTGATGGACCGCCACCGCCGCCGCATGGAAAAGAAACGAAAAAAGCAGGAGCAGCGGCAGCGCCGCCAGACTCCTGCGGAGCTCCCGCCGGACGACGAGCCGGAGCCGCCGCCCCGTGAGGCGGCGGCATTCCACAAGCGCCGCTGGCAGGAATGCAGACGGGCGCTGATCCTCTCGGTTCCTGTGCTGGTGCTGATGTGGATCCCGTGGCTTCTGGAGTGGGCGGGGATCGCCGTGCCCTATTTCAGCGACAGTGTGGGAAACGCGGCGGTTTGTATTCTGGTGGCGCAGATCCTTTTGAGTATCCTCTGTGCGGGCGTTTTCCGTGCCGCGGTGGAGGAATGGAAGGAACGCTGCTGCACCGCTTATACTTACACGGCGCTTACAGATATTGTGGCACTTCTGGACGCGGTCACGCTCCTTGCGCTGCCGGGACGCGCCGCCGTCGCGCCGCTGGGCAGTGTCGCGGGTCTTGCATTGGTGTTCTCCCTGTGGGGACTGAAGGGCTATCACCGCGGCATGTGGGAAACGTACCGCACGGCCGGTATGGGTGAGCCGTCCGGCATAGTGGACCGCTGTGAAAACGGGATCGCCCGGGGCACGGGGCGCAGCGAGGGCTTTGTGCGGCGCTCGAAGCTGGAAAGCACCGCTTCCCAGTGGCAGCGGCTTCTGCTGCCTGCGCTCATCACAGCTTCTGTGGTGTTCGCAGTGCTGTCCTCTTTTGGTCTGGAGAACGGTCAGAGCTTTTTCTGGTGCTGGTCCGCTGTTCTGTGTGCGTCCTGCTCGCTGGTCTGCCCGATGGCATACTGTGTGCCGCTGGGGCGGGTGGCCCGCAGGCTGAGCCACAACGGAACCGCCGTTGCGGGGTACTGCGGCGCGTCTGTTCTCTCGTCGCAGTCGAAGGTCGTTGTGACAGACACGGATCTTTTTCCCCGGGGCAGTGTTTCCCTTGTGGGAATCAAGCTTTACGGCGAGGAGCGGACTCATGCAATCTCGTACACCGCTGCCCTTGCCATTCAGGGGGGCGGCTGTCTGGGGCGCGTCTTTGAGGAGGCGTGTCAGACAGAGCATATTGCCTGCCAGCCGCTGGAGCATTTCCATGTCCACGATGACAGCGGACTCAGCGGTATGATCCGGGGCGAGACTGTTCTGGTGGGAACGCCTGTGTTCATGCGGCACCGGGGCGTGCGCCTGCCGTCCACGCTGCCAACGAAAACTGCTGTCTGCCTTGCGGTGGACGGTGAGCTGCTGGCGGTCTTCGGCATCAAGTATACCGCCGCCGCGCCGGTGGAGACCGCCCTGCACGCCCTCGGACGCAATGGCTTGCAGATGGTCGTTGCCACAAGGGACGGAAATATTACGCAGAAATTCATCAAGAAATGCTTTGGCGCCGACGGCAGGGCTGTGCTGCCGGAGATCGGGGAGCGCCTTGCGCTGTCCGACCCCCAGCGGGAAGCTGCCCTGCCCAACGGACTGATCTACCGCGATGGACTGCTGCCCTTTGTGGAGCTGGTCGCCCTCAGCCGCCGCCTGTGCCAGATGGTGCGGGTTGGAAATCTGCTCTCCATGCTGGGGAGCGTTTTCGGAGCGCTTCTGGGCTTCTATCTGACCTTTGTAGGCAGGAGCGACATCCTTTCGCCCCTTATGCTGATGGTCTATCTCGGGTTATGGACACTGCCCATGCTTCCGCTTCTGATCGGTGTCGATAAGATGTAGTGTGCGATCCTTTTTATATATGTTTGCTGAAAAACGCAGAAATACCGCAAGGTGTTTCTGCGTTTTTATCCAAATAATGGGATATATCTGCTGACGGACGCAAAAAGAAGCTTCACTTTCTGGCGTGTTTGTAGAAAAATTTTTGCCGTTTTTGTTCAATTTATCGAAATGTTTCGGTAAAGCGAAAAAGCGGTTGTGCTAAACGCGAAAATATAATATAATTTGGTCATTGAGCGCGTCCCCTCGCAGGGATGTGATAAACGGAAGGAGACTAACCCCCATGGAAATTCGCAATATTTGCCTGCTGGGTCACGGCGGCAGTGGTAAGACCTCTCTGGTTGAGAGTATGCTGTATATGACCGGTGTCATCGACCGTCAGGGCAAGCCCACCGACGGCAACACCGTTTGTGATTATGATCCCGAGGAGATCAAGCGCCAGATCTCTATCTCTCTGGCTACCACTTCTCTCACCCATCATGGTGTGAAGATCAACGTGCTGGACACTCCCGGCAGCTTCGACTTCGCCGGTGAGACCATCGCGGCTCTGCGTGCAGCCGATGCAGCCATCATCGTCTGCTCCGCTAAGGACGGTATTTCTGTTGGTTTGGAGAAGGCATGGAAGTATCTGGAAGAGCGCAATATGCCCCGTTTCATTTACATCTCCAAGTCTGACGAAGAGAACAGCGACTACAACGCTACCTTCGAGGCTCTGCGTGAGCGTTTCGGCAAGAAGATCGCGCCCGTTGTCGTTCCTATCTGGGACGAGAACAAGCGAGTCACCGGTAT